>PTKA01000099.1 GCA_002937525.1 Alphaproteobacteria bacterium MarineAlpha10_Bin3 | reverse complement strand
CTTCGCCGCGCACCTCCAGAACATCCGGCGCGCCGTCGCGCAACGTGGCCGGAATATCGGCGATGGTGCGCAGGTTGGCGGTGATATCCTCGCCGACCGCGCCGTCGCCCCGTGTCGCGCCCAGCACGAAGGCGCCCTTTTCATAGCGCAGCGAAGCGCTCAATCCGTCGATCTTCGGTTCGGCGACGATGTCCACCGTCTCGCTCTCGCCGAGCCCAAGAAAGCGGCGAATCCGGGCCAGGAACTCGATCACGTCGTCGGCACCGAAGGCGTTGGACAGCGACAACATGGGTTGGGCATGCGTGACCTTGGAAAACCCCGATGCGGGCGCGGTGCCGACCCGGCGGCTCGGGCTGTCGGGGCGGACCAGATCCGGAAACCGGGCCTCAATGGCGTCGTTGCGGCGGCGCAGGGCATCGTATTGGGCATCGTCGATTTCCGGCGTATCGCGCAGATGGTAGGCGTCGTCATGGCGAGCAATTTCAAGCGCCAGGCGTTGCAGTTCCAGCGCGGCCTGTTCCGGGTTCAGTTTTTCGGCCGGCTTCATTGCGGAGCGCCTTCGATCAACCGCCGCGCGGCGGCGCGGGCTTCTTTGGTCACGGCGGCGCCGGACAACATGCGCGCCACTTCTTCCTGTTGTTCGGACGCCGTAAGCCGGTCGATCCCGGTCACGACCTGGCCGCCCGAATCCGATTTGTGGACCCGCAAATGGACGACGCCACGGGCCGCGACTTGCGGCGAATGGGTGACGACAAGCACTTGCAGCCGGCCGGCCAGCCGCCGCAACCGCTCGCCGACCGCATAAGCAGTGGCGCCGCCGACACCGCTATCGATTTCATCGAAGACCAGCGAGGGCGGCGCATCCGTCGCCGTCAACACGACCTTGATCGCCAGCATGAACCGCGACAGCTCGCCGCCCGATGCAACCCGGTCGATCGGCCCCGCCGGCGTTCCCGGATTGGTCGATGCCGCGAAGCGGACCCGGTCGATGCCCGAGGACGTCCAATGATCCTCGCCAAGCCGCTCGATCCGGGTGACGAAAACCGCATTTTCCAGCTTCAATGGCGGCAGTTCGATCCCGACCGCCGCGTCCAGGGCTTTTGCCGCCTTCGCGCGCGCCTTGCTCAAGGCCTCCGCATGGCTGACATAGGCGCGCCGGCAGTCCGCGACCTTGGCCTCAAGCGCCGCCAGCGCATCGCTCTGGTCGTCGATCCGGGCCAGCTTGTCGCGCATCTGCTGGCGGAATTCGGGCAATGCGGTGGTATCGACGCGGTGTTTTCGCGCCAGATCGCGCAACGCGAACAACCGCTCCTCAACGGTGTTGAGCCGGGCATCGTCTATTTCGATGGCCTGGCTGGCGGAATTCAGGGCATCGAGCGCGGATTCGGCGCCGTCCAGCGCCCGGTCGAGCGCGGTGATGAGTGGATCGAACAGTCCCTGCGCCGCTTCGGCAACCCGCTCCAGACGGCGCAGGGCGCTGCGCAGCGACTCGCTGACCGGATTCCGGCCGGCGACATCGCGGCGCGCCACATCGAGCGCATCGACCAGATGCCCGGCCTGCATCAGCCGCTGGCGTTCCACGCTCAAGGCGGCGTCTTCATCCGGTTCGGGGCCGAATTGGTCCAGCTCCGCCAGCGCATGGCGCAGATATTCTTCATCCTGACGCGCCTGTTCGGTTTCCGACCGGGCCTCGCTCAGCGCCGCGCCGGCATCGCGCCAGGCGCGAAATGCCGTGCCGAGCCTGGCCGCCTGATCGCCAAGCCGGCCATAGGCATCGAGCAGCGGCAAGTGATTGGCATGATCCAGCAAACCCTGCTGCGCGAACTGGCCTTGAATTTCGATCAGGAACCCGCCGACCTTCCGCAAGAACCCGACGCTGACGGATTGATCGTTGATGAACGCCCTGGTACGGCCGGCCGCATTCAAGGTTCGGCGTAAAATAAGACTATCTTCGGCGCCAATGCCATGCTCGGCGGCCAGGACGGCGGCGGGATGGTCCGGCGCCACCTCGAAGGTCGCGGTGACCACGGCGTCGCCGCCGTCATGGCGCAAGAGCCCGGTATCGGCGCGCTCGCCAAGCGCCAGTCCCAGCGCATCGAGCAGAATAGACTTGCCGGCGCCGGTTTCGCCGGTCAGGACACAGAGACCTTCTTCGAAGGTGAGATCGAGTTTATCGATCAGGACGACGTTGCGAATGCCCAGCGCCGTCAACATCGCGAAGTATCGCCGCTCCCTGGCATCACTGCGCCCAGTCCCACATCCAGCTGATCCAGGAATTTTCCTTGCGCGCCGGTTGTAAATCCTTCTGGGACAGAAGCGCGTAGCTGTCCTGATACCATTGACTGCCCGGGAAATTGTGGCCGAGCACGGCGGCGGCCATCTGCGCCTCGTCGGTAATGCCAAGCGACAGATAGCTTTCGGTCAAGCGCAACAGCGCTTCGGGCACATGGGTCGTGGTCTGATATTCGCGCAATACGGTCCGGAACCGGTTTATCGCCGCCGGATATTCGCCGCGCTGCTGATAATACCGGCCGATCGCCATTTCCTTGCCGGCAAGATGATCGTGTACCAGATCGAGTTTGGCCCGCGCGTCGCGGCCGTATTTGGAGTCGGGATAGCGCCGCGTCACATCTTTCAACGCCGCCAGCGCACGCTCGGTCATCTTCTGGTCGCGGCCGACATCGGAAATTTGTTCGTAATAACTCAATGCCTTGAGATAATAGGCATAGGGCGCATCGCGGCTTCCGGGGTGCAGTTCGATGAAGCGGTCGACGCCGATCACGGTCTCGTCGTACTCACCCTTCTTGTAGGACGCATAGGCGGACATGAGCTGCGCCTTGGTCGCCCAGACCGAATAGGGGTGCTGGCGCTCGACTTCATCGAAAGCGGCGATGGCGTTGGTAAAATTGCCCACCTGTAGCGCATCGACGCCGTTATTGTAGAGCCGTTCGACCGTTCGTTCGACATAGGCAGCTTCTTCGTCGCCAGCGCACGCGGACAGGACCAAGCCAAGGCAAAGGGCGAGCAGGCGATTTCGGATCGGGTTTTTCATGCCGCAAATATATCACCGCCCGCCGGCATTTCCCACCGCTGGCGGCGCGGAAAATTACATCTAGAGCAAATCAGGATTGATGGGAATCGCCAGAGGCGATTCACGTTGATCCGGTCGCTTTGCTCACCTTATCGAAAGCCAGCGGATCAGGCGCTGGCCGCGACGGCCTGCGGCGTCCAGGCGGGCATGCCCAGATTGCCGTCCATCGGCAGCATTGTCCAAGCCGCATCCTGCGCGAACAGGGCGCACAGAAGTTTATGGTGCATGGTGTGGCCGGTCCTCACGCCCCGGAATTTGCCCCGTAACGGTGCGCCGGCGAGATATAAATCGCCGATACAATCGAGTACCTTGTGGCGCACGAATTCATCCACGAACCGCAGGCCGCCCGGGTTCACGATGCGATCGCCATCGATGACCACGGCATTGTCGAGCGACCCGCCACGGGCCA
The DNA here is from genome assembly GCA_002937525.1 of Alphaproteobacteria bacterium MarineAlpha10_Bin3. Lineage (GTDB taxonomy): Bacteria > Pseudomonadota > Alphaproteobacteria > UBA8366 > MarineAlpha4-Bin1. The sequence continues at coordinate 2,612 of PTKA01000099.1, read as the reverse complement.
GGCCAGCGCGGCGCATCGCCTCGACCTCATGCAGGAAGCCAAAGGTCCGCGCCCGGCAGATGTCGGATTTGAACGCGGCCGTGGAAAATTCCAGATCGTAGCCCTGCGCGCCGATGACGCTGCTGTCGAATTCGATATCCAGCGCCACGGAAAATCCGTCCGCCGGCTCCAGCGTCGCAACGCAATCGCCGTCACGCACCGTTACCGGGTGCAGCACCTGAAGCACGCGCCGGGGCGCGTCCTGTTCCGCAGTGCCGGCATTTTCGATCAGGGACACGAAGGGTTCGGCGCTGCCGTCCATGACGGGCACTTCCGGCCCCCTCAATTCGATGACGACATTGTCGATTTCACAGCCGGCCAGCGCCGCCATCAGATGTTCGACCGTGCCGACGCCGACGCCGTGTTCATTGGCCAGCGTCGTGCAAAGGCGCGTTGAAGCGATATTGCCGTACAGCGCCGCAATTTCGCAGTTTTCGGCGGCGACATCGGTGCGGCGAAAACGGATACCGCTGTTCGGCGCGGCCGGATGAAGCACCATTGTGATCGCATCGCCACTGTGCAGACCGACGCCCGTACAGCCAATGCTGCGTCTTAGCGTATGCTGCCAAGACATAGCCCCTGCCAATTCCTCCATCCCCTGGAGCCCCTCTCACTCTTAACGCGGCCCGATCATGCACCGGATTTTTGTCACCGGTTTAATCGGCGCGCGTTTACCATTCGCACAGTCGCGTTGTGAAGAAATAGCAATTCACGGCACCGGCGTTCAAATCACTCTTTGTTACGAAATGTTACGCAGCCGCACCCCGTGGCGCGGCCGCGTAACGATCTGATATTGAACCCGTATTTACAGCCCGCTAGTTGGCCTGGCGACGCAGGAAGGCGGGGATCTGGAGCATCGCCTCTTCCGCCGCCGTCGTCGACGGCGAATCCGCCGCACCAAGTCCTTCGAGGCTGGGCTGACCCGGCTGTTCCAATTGCTCCGCCATCGCTGGAGCGGACATCCCCCCGGCCGGTTTGATCTCCGGCTCGGCGGCTTTTGCGGCGGCCTGGTGGCGTCCGGTTCTGGTCACCCGTTCGAACAGGGAAAGCGTCTTCCGGTGCGGCTTGGGCGGTTCGCTGCGCGCGTTCTCCATCGCCGCCACGGCGAAGGGTTCGGGCACGCTTTGGCTCGCCTTCAGCTCGCCTGGACGCGCCGGACGCGGCGGAATGAACGCCGGCCGTCCGGCTGGCCGGGTTGGTTCTTGCACGGCGGCCGCGTCATCGGGGATGGCTTCCGGTTCGCCCGATTCGGCCACGGCCGGAACCGGATCGGCATCCGGCGTTTGCGGGGCCGGCTCGGCTTCGGATCCGGCGTCTTCCTCGCGCTTCACCGACGCCACGACCGTGGTCAGGCCGGTCGGAAGCGGGCGGAATTCAGATGATTCCGCGGCTTCGATCCCGGTCGCGACGACCGAAACCCGAATCTTGCCTTCCAAGGATTCCTCGAACGTCGAACCGAAGATGATATTGGCGTCCGGATCGACTTCCTCGCGGATCCGGTTCGCCGCCTCATCGACCTCAAACAGCGTCATGTCACTGCCGCCGGTGATGTTGATGAGCATGCCCTTGGCACCCTTCATCGTGACATCGTCAAGCAGCGGGTTGGAAATCGCCCGCTCGGCGGCCTCGATGGCGCGCTTCTCGCCGTCGGCTTCGCCGGTGCCCATCATCGCCTTGCCCATCTCGCTCATCACGGTACGGATATCGGCGAAATCGAGATTGATCAGACCCGGCAGGACCATCAGATCGGTGACGCCGCGAACGCCGGAATACAACACGTCGTCGGCCATCTTGAACGCGTCGGCGAAAGTGGTCTTCTCGTTGGCGATGCGGAACAGGTTCTGATTGGGGATGATGATCAGCGTATCGACGAATTGTTGCAGTTCCTCGATCCCGGCCTCGGCGGTCTTCATCCGCCGGCTGCCTTCGAACGTGAACGGTTTCGTCACCACGCCGACGGTCAGGATGCCCTGCTCGCGCGCGGCCCGGGCGATGACCGGCGCCGCGCCGGTGCCGGTGCCGCCCCCCATCCCGGCGGCGATAAACACCATATGGGTGCCGTTGAGATGGTGCTGAATCTCATCGAGCGCTTCTTCGGCCGCCGCGGCGCCGACTTCGGGCCGTGATCCGGCGCCCAATCCCTCGGTCGTGCCCAATCCCATCTGGATCTTGCGATCCGACAAAGATTGGCTCAACGATTGTGCGTCAGTGTTGCAGACGACAAAGTCGACCCCTTCGAGGTTCGAGCTGATCATGTTGTTGACGGCGTTTCCTCCCGCGCCGCCGACACCCACGAGAACACCGTAGGCCGGAGACGCCATGCTGATGTTGTGATCGCCGCCCTGCCACAGCACTTCACCGTGTGCCTTCTGGTAGGCCACGACGGACACACGGTTGCCCACTGAACCGCCTACCCCAACGATGAGGCGGTCGCCCACGACAAGCGGCGACGTCGACCTGCCATAGGCCACGTTGGCGTCCTCCTCGGCGATCGAGATTCCGTAGTCGGCGAGGATGTCACGCTCCCAGACAATCGCGCCGGTGATCCCGTCGAGCGCCACCAGATGGCCTCG
>PTKA01000098.1 GCA_002937525.1 Alphaproteobacteria bacterium MarineAlpha10_Bin3 | reverse complement strand
TGACGCCCTGATGAGCGCGCTGAAACGCGCTGTGCTGTCGCATGACCGCGGCGCGTTGTTTGTCAGTGCCGGGATCGATGCCGAGCGGCCGCTGCTGGCGCAGACCGATAGTTTCTGGTGGGCTGGCCGCAGTTTTGCCACGATAACCAGCCGATATGAAGGTTTTGCGCGTATCGTCCGCGGTTTCGATCCCGGTCATGGCGGATATCTGGAGGCCGAATCCACCCTGACCATCGATGGCGGTTGCGGCTTTGGCGGCACCCTTATCGCGGTCTGCATGACGCCGGACGGTGAAATCCTGGATCGTCTGGATGGGTAGTGCGGCGCTGGCGTACAGGGCTAATCTGGTGCAAAACCTACAAAGTAGTGTGGTTTAATTCGACCGTGGAATGAGCGCCAAGGATTTTCTAAATTCATTCTCTAAAGTCTATTAATCTACTGTTTTTACGCAAAAAAATAAAGAAGACCATTTTTGTCCATTTTTTAGTATTCCGATCAAAATCGGCATGGTATAACCCAGTGTATTGATCGGATACCCCATTGCGACGCCAGGGTTCGGCGTGAGAGGGCTAAATGGCTTATACTGATGATTCACGGACGTTGCAGGCCAATCTAAAATATATCAAGGCATCGATGCGTGAACCGCTGCTCGACCGCGAGGACGAATTCGATCTCGCGCGGCGCTGGCGCGCGACGAACGACGTGGCCGCGTTGCACCGGCTGGTCACTGCCTATACCCGTCTGGTCGTCGCCACGGCGTCGCGCTTCCGCAATTACGGCCTGCCTGCCGGCGACCTGGTGCAGGAAGGCAATATCGGATTGATGCAGGCGGCCGCCAAGTTCGACCCGGCGCGTGAAGTGCGCTTTTCGACCTATGCGTCATGGTGGATTCGCTCGTCGATACAAGATTACATCCTGCGCAACTGGTCGATCGTGCGCACCGGCACCACGGCGGCCCAAAAGACGCTGTTTTTCAACTTTCGCCGGATGCGCGCCCAGATCGGCGATTCGCCATCGGGCCGGCTGAACGATTCGGGGCGCGAGCGGATCGCCCGGGAACTGCGCGTCAAATACAGCGAAGTCGAGTCGATGGAAAACCGCCTGAGCGCGGCCGACCATTCGCTCAACACCGCGATTGCCGATGGATCCGACGATAGCTGGCAGGACTTCCTGTCCGACACGCGCCCGACCCCCGAAGACGTCGTCGCCCAGCGGTTGGACAGCGAGGTGAGGACTCACTGGATCAATGAAGCGCTGGGCGAATTGTCGCCGCGCGAGCAGCAGATCATCCGCCGCCGCCGGTTGCGCGACGATGGATCGACGCTCGAAGAACTGGGCCGCGAACTCGGCGTCAGCAAGGAACGGGTGCGGCAGCTCGAACACCGCGCCTTGTCCAAAATGCGTGACTCCATCCGCCGCAACATCGAACGGCCGACGGATCTTCTTGTCGAAGCGTAAAATTCCACAAACCTGTCCGGGACCGGGACGTTCCGGGTTATAACTCGGCGATGGAAGGCAGCCTGGAACTGACCGCCATCGCCATAGTTGCGGGTGCGGCGACCTTGTGCGGGACGGCAATGACGCGGCTTGGCCAGCCGGCGATCGGCGGTTACATCCTGGCCGGAATTCTGTTGGGTCCCTCGGGTCTGGGATTGATCCAGGATCGCGCCCAAGTCGGCGCCCTGGCTGAACTCGGCGTACTCATGCTGCTCTATTTCGTCGGCATGGAATTGTCGTTGCGCAGTTTCCGGCGCGCCTGGAAAATCGCAGTTTTCAGCACGCTTTTGCAGATTTTGGCCAGTGTCGCCCTGGTGTTGGCATTGGCCCAGTTCCTGGACTGGCCGACCGCCCATGCGGTGTTGTTCGGATTTGTTCTGGCCTTGAGCAGCACCGCCGTGGCGATCCGCATGCTCGATGAAATCGGTGAATTGCGCACCCGGGTTGGCCGCATGACGGTCGGTATTCTGGTCGCGCAGGATCTGGCGGTGGCGCCGATGCTGCTGGTCGTTGGCGCAATGGCGGGCGATGGGCAGGTGGCGTCCGTTGTTTTCAAGGTCGCCTTGTCGATTGCGCTGATGACCGCGGCGACGGTCTATCTGAGCCGCCGGCGGCGCATCACGCTGCCGCTCGCCGCCGTCACCGTTGGCGGCATGGATCTGACGCCGGTTGCAGCACTCACCTGGTGTTTTGGTTTTGCGGCCATAGCCGGTCTGATCGGCCTGTCACCGGCCTTCGGCGCGTTCTTCGCCGGCCTGCTGGTGAGCAGCAGCTTTCAGCGCAAGATGGTCCGGGAGTCGGCCCGGCCGATTCAAAGCGTTCTGCTGATGGTCTTCTTTTTGTCCATCGGCCTGCTGATCGATCTGCGCTATCTGTGGGATAATCTGGCGCTGGTGATCGTATTGTGGTTGTTCGTGGCGTTCTTCAAGACGGCGCTGAATACCAGCGTCCTGCGGTTCATGGGGGTGCCGTGGCAGCGCGCGTTCCTGTCCAGCCTGTTCCTGGCGCAGCTCGGTGAATTTTCCTTCGTGCTGGGGGCCGCCGCGATCGACCGGCAGGTCATCGACGGTGAAATCCATCGCATGATCGTCGCCATCACCGTGTTGTCGCTCATAACCAGCCCGCTCTGGCTGAACAGCGCCCGGCGGTTGCATCACCGCGCGGCACAGCGACCCGAAAGCCTGGGCGCCTTGCTGCGCCTGATCTATTTCAAGGAGTGGCGGCTGACCCGCCGGCTGTCCGGCGCGCTGGCGGCGGCGGCGCGGGTCACATTTGCGCGGATGCGGGCCGATCTGGCGCGCGAAGCAACGCCCGCCGCCGACACCGAAAAAGCGACCGAACAATTGTCCGACGACGGCGAACCGTTGGCGCTGCCGGCGCTGGACGACAAAAAACCGGCGCGCCGCGACGATGCCTGACTTTGCGCTCGAATCCGCCCATTGCGGCCTTGTCGCCGGCATCGACGAGGCCGGGCGCGGCCCCTGGGCCGGGCCGGTGGTCGCGGCGGCGGCGATACTCGATCCGGCGGCGATGCCGGACATTCTGACCGCGAAACTGAACGATTCGAAGAAACTGTCGCGGACCATGCGCGAGACCCTGTTCGCGGTTCTGCAAAATTGCGCGGTGTCCGGCGTCGGCATCGCCAGCGTGGCCGAAATCGAACAGCTCAACATCCTCGCCGCGACGATGCTGGCGATGCGGCGCGCCGTACTGGCGCTACCCGCAATGCCCGATCTCGCTCTGGTCGACGGCAACCGGGCGCCCGATTTGGCGTGTGCGGTGCAAACCGTGGTGAAGGGCGAGGCAAGGTCCTATTCCATCGCCGCCGCGTCGGTCGTCGCCAAGGTCACGCGCGACCGGATCATGGCGGCGCTGGCCGCCGCCGATCCGCGATATGGCTGGGAAACCAATCAGGGATACGGTACGGCGGCGCACCGCGCGGCACTCGACAGGCACGGTGTTACGCCGCATCACCGCCGTGGTTTCAAACCCATAGCGTGCCGACTCAAGTAACACCGCTATATATAGTAGGTATAAATTAAGTATTGACGCGTGGATTCGCTTGAATCATGGTCCGCGCATGAAATCAAAAAAACAAACCATCGGTATACTTTCCGTAAATCGGATTCTATTGGGCGATTGCATCGAGTTGATGAACAGTCTTCCCGAAGAATCCGTCGATGTTGTCTTCGCCGACCCACCTTATAACTTACAGTTGTCCGGCGAATTACACCGGCCGAACAACTCCCGGGTCGATGGAGTCAAGGAACAGTGGGACAGGTTCGACAGCTTCGCGGCATATGACCGCTTTACCCAGGCATGGCTTGGCGCCGCGCGGCGCATCCTCAAAAAGAATGGGACACTCTGGGTCATAGGGAGCTATCACAATATCTACCGCGTCGGCGCGACGCTGCAGGACCTGTCCTACTGGATTTTGAACGACATCATCTGGGTCAAAACCAACCCGATGCCGAATTTCCGCGGCAAACGCTTTACCAATGCGCATGAATCGATGATCTGGTGCGCGAAATCGAAAGAATCCCGTTACACCTTCAACTACGAAGCCATGAAGGCGCTGAACGATGATCTTCAGATGCGCAGCGACTGGGTCATCCCGCTTTGCACCGGGCAGGAACGCCTGAAAGACGACCAGGGCAAAAAAGCCCACCCGACCCAGAAACCCGAAGCGATCCTGCACCGGGTCATTTTGTCCTCGACCAATCCGGGCGACGTGATCCTCGACCCGTTTTTCGGCACCGGCACGACGGGTGCTGTGGCCAAGCGGCTGGGCCGGCGCTATATCGGGCTGGAGCGCGATGAGACCTATGCCGCGTTTGCCGAAAAGCGCATCGCCTCGATCCCCAATGCGGTCGATGTGCGGTTGCTGGAAACCCCTTCCAAGCGCAAGGAGAAGCGCATTCCCTTCGGCTGGCTGGTGGAACGCGGTTTGCTGTCCGCCGGCGATCTTCTGACCAGCCCATGCCGCCGGTTCGTTGCGCGAATCCGGGCCGATGGTTCGCTCGTCGCCTCCGATCATCGCGGCGATCATCGCGGCTCGATCCATCAGGTCGGCGCCGCATTGCAAGGCGCGCCGAGCTGCAATGGCTGGACCTATTGGTGTCTTGACGTGGAAGGCAAGCCGGTATCGATCGATATGCTCCGCCAGAAGCTGCGCGCCGAACTGCATTGATTACAAGTGCGCCACGGCATGGCGCACGACCTTCTTCATCAGCGTCGGCAAGGCCAGATCCGGCAGTCCGTCGATCGGACACCAATGCAAATCCGGGTCAAAATCGCCCTTAAGCGTACCGGCTAATATGGTCAGTTCGAGCTGAAAATGGGTGAAGTCATGGCGCACCACGCCCGGCAGCGCGCGCCAGTTGACCGCGCTCAGCGGCGCCTGGGCGCAGGCTTGCGCGTGCGAAAGGACGGGTTCTTCGCGCCACGGCGTCGACGGAATTTCCATCATGCCGCCAAGCAGGCCTTTTTCCGGCCGCCGCCGCAGCAATACCGCACCATCTTCACGGGTCAGCCAGAATGCCGCGCCGCGCCGCAGCGGCCGGGCCTTCCGGGGCGCCCGGCGGGGCAATTCGGCGGCCCTATCGCGGCCGGCGCAATGTTGCGACCACGGGCATAGCAGGCAATTCGGATTACGCGGCGTGCAGATCGTGGCGCCAAGGTCCATCACGGCCTGGGCATAATCGCCGGGCCGCCGGGCCGGGGTCAGCGATTGCGCCAGCCTATAGAGTTCGTTCTTGGCGCCGGGCAGCGGCGCCGTTACCGCGAACAGCCGCGCCATGACCCGCTCCACATTGCCATCGACGACCGTTGCCCGCCGGCCGAACGCGATTGCGGCGATTGCGGCGGCGGTATAGCGCCCGATGCCGGGCAATGTGCGAAGTGCGGTTTCGCACTCGGGCAGCACGCCGCCGCGCTCCTGTGCGACCCGTTGGGCGCAACGATGAAGATTTTGCGCCCGCGCATAATAGCCGAGCCCCTGCCAGGCATGCAGTATGTCGTCCAGGTCGGCGGTGGCCAGCGCCGCCATGTCGGGCCACCGCGCAATAAAGCGGTTAAAGTAGGGACCGACCGTCGCCACCGTGGTCTGTTGCAGCATGATTTCCGACAGCCAGACGTGATAGGAGTTCGGCCGCATCCCCGGCGCCGCGCGCCACGGCATGTCGCGGCGGTTGCGGTCGTACCATTCAAGGATCAGGGCCGGGCGGCTGGAATCGGGGATGTCGTCAAGCGGCGTCATGCGGCATAATTATAGCCGGTTAATACGGTAGGAAGAATGTGAAGCGGCCAGGAAAAATCGATAAGCAGGACGAGCGCGCCGGACGGCCGCGCCCGATTGCCGCGATGTTGCCGAAGCTCACCGCCAAGGCGATTGGCCGGCGCGGATTTACCCAGGGCGTATTGCTGAACGACTGGCCGGCGATTGTCGGCACCGAGATGGCCGAGTTATCGCAGCCCGAAAAGCTGATATTTCCGCGCGGCGAGCGTATTGGCGGGGTGTTGCATATTCGGGTGTCGGGCGGTGTCGCGCTCGAACTTCAGCACCTGGAACCGCTGGTGATCGAACGGATCAACGGGCATTTCGGCTATGGCGCGGTGGCGCGGCTGCGGTTGATTCACGCACCGGTCCCGC
>PTKA01000097.1 GCA_002937525.1 Alphaproteobacteria bacterium MarineAlpha10_Bin3 | reverse complement strand
CGCCAGTACCATCGCAAGGACGGGCGCATCGTCAAAGCCCATGATGACTTGCTGGACGCCACACGCTACGGCGTGATGATGTTGCGAATGGCGCGGGAAGTTCGGGACGGGAAGATTAAACGGCGGCGTCCGAGGACGGCGAGGGACGTTGAATATGACGTTTTTGGCTTATGAGCCTGTCACTGTTTGCCATGAACAAACGGGTTTTCTCATTTTTCTTATCCCACACCTTTTTACGAATTGCGGCTCCCGCATTTTCAAGTTTCTTTGAGCAGATACGCCATTCCTCCGTGGCTTTTTTTGATGCAGGTAGCTCAACCATAAGCGCACCCATTTTCAGTTTATCTAACACCAAAAATTCTCCGGGGCTTAACTTGAAATATCCGGTGCTGTTCACAAAGCCGATGTAACCTGACGTTTCAAGTGGCATTTCAATATAGCCGTATGTCCGATTACCGGAAGCAACAAGGGTGCCGTTTGGGGTCTTAACCGGAAACAAACCACGAGCATCCCACCCATCTTTTCTGAAAATTACCTTATATTTATCAGGAAGATAAGTGCCATTAGTGCCATCATACCTAAGAAGCTGTCTTCGTCGAACACCATGCAAAGAAACGTGTATGTCGTTATCCGAGACATAACTAGCGGAGCATCCCACAGAAATTCTCTTGTCATCTCCGGTAATTACCCATTTGCCAGCCAACGCCGGCCCACTAACCAGCAATGCGATAATGGTATTAGTCCAAAATGACATGCGGCACGGAATTCGCTGAACCGTCAGTTATTGGATGCCGGCCCTCGCGGATGGAAATACCGGCGGGTTCTCCGGCGACCATCCAGCACCCGACGACGGGGTACTTTCCATCGAATTCGGGCAGGGGATGAAAGGCCTGTATTACATAACCTTCGGCGCCATAGCCGCCTTCAGCGCCAGGCGAAGATTCACCGTGCCGAACAATCTCGACATTGGCGCCTTGGCGGGACAGAAGCGGCTTTCGAACGTAGTTGTCGCAAAGGTCATTCGCATCTGCATCGCCTTCGAAATAGGCCGGTAAAAGGTTTGGGTGGCCGTCGAAATATTCCCACAACAGCGGCAACAATCCTTTGTTGGATAGCACCGCCTTCCATGCCGGTTCGATGAAATGCACGCCGCTCGTTGTTAGGTGCCGGCCGAACGCATCCTTCATGAGCCATTCCCAAGGGTAGAGTTTGAACAATGTATCGATAACGCGATCCTCAAGATCGCTGAACCGGCCTGCGGCGTCGATGCCGATTTCCTTCATCGCGAGGAACTGCGTTTCCAGGCCGGCTTCCTGGGCGCATTCCTCCAAATATTTGACCGTCTCCCTGTCGTCCTCGATTTCGGGCAGGCAGGCTAGATGCAACAAGCCCTCGATCTCCATTACCCGAAAAGCGTCAACTAGGAGTTCGTGGATCTGCGCCGATTGGTCGGCATCCGAGGGAATCAGGCCGGCTGCCACCGCCTGTTCGAACCAGACCCATTGAAAGACCGCAGCATCGTACAACGTGCTCGGGGTATCGGCGTTGTATTCCAGAAGCTTGGCGCTGCCGGTCCCGTCATAGGAAAAGTCCATCCGGCCGTACAGGTTTTTTTCGCGCCGGCGCCAACTGTCGGCGACATAGTCCCAATAGGGTTCAGGAATTCCCAGCCTGCGATAGATCGTCTCGTCGCCAAGCGACCGGTCCAACAACTGGAAACACATTGCGTCGATCTCTTCGGCCGGCGTTTCCAGGTCGTCTTCAACTTGCCTTAACGTGAAGCGGTAGTATTTGGTTTCGTCCCAAAAGCGAATGCCTTCGCCGTTCCGGTATTCGTAACCATGTTCGCGGGCGACATCGCCCAGGTCCGGCCGTTGGGTGACGGGAAGGCATTGCATATTGGAATACCGAGCGAGTTACCGCCGCGCTAGCCGTTCCGCTTCGCCTTTAGCCGGGCCAGCACGTCGCCGCCGCTGGCGCCGCCGCCGACGATGCCGGCGGCCTTCAATTTGGCGTCGAGGCTGACTTCCTCGGTCGATTCCGCCAATTCGCTGGCGGCTTCGAATTTCGCCGCCCGTTCGGCCTGCCTGGCTTTCAGCCTCTCCAGACTGTCAACGGCGCTGCGCATGCTGGAGCCCGCGCCCGAATGGCGCGCCGCCACGGCGGCCTGGGATCGCTGCACGATTTCGGTCGCCTTGACCGTATCGACCTGCTGCTTAAGGCGTTTCAGGTTCGCTTCCGTATGCGCCACGGACTTGCGAAGCTGCGCCTCGCTATCGGCGAAGGATTTTGCCAGGCCTTCCTCGCCGATCAATTCGGTCTCCATGCCGGCGATCTTTTCGGCGATTTCGGCCGCCAGACCGTCATCGCCCTTTTCAAGCGCCTGCATGGCGTAGCCCTCATACTCCGACAGCGACGATTTCAGGCTTTCGACCTTCTTGTCGGCCAATTTCCGCTTAGCAATGATACCGGTCAGCGCATCCTTGGATTTTCCAAGCGCGCTGTCGGCATCCCGGATTTCCTGATCCAGGATGCGCAGGGCCTGTTGATCGACGATCGCCTCGCCGGCTTCGCTGACGCCGCCCCGGATTGCGGTCGCGACTTTTGCCCAGATACTCATGATGTGTTCTCCTCCACAATGCGTGTCCGCCGGTGTCTCCAGGAATCAGGCCACTTCCTTCAAATCGGTATGATAGGCCTCGGCCGTTTGCATGGCGTTGTCGGCCAGGGTCTCGATCTCGAACAGTACCGATTCCAGAATTGAACTGGCGCTTAGCGAACCGAACAATTCGTAATAATCCCTGCCATCGGGTCCCTGACGGATGCCGAATGTCGATAGGGGAAGCAATTTATGGGTCTTCAGGATCAGCTCGTTGAAAACCGCCGTGTCCTTGACTTCTTCGACGGGCCAAAGCAGAGTTTCCACCAGGATCTGGCTGCCGCTGACGCTTAACAGCAGGGGCAGGTCGCCAAATTCCGACATTGTAATCAGGATCGCCGGGTCTATTCCGGCGACCAATTCAACATTGATAGCGCCCGTTTCGGCGGACTCGGTCTTGGCGAGCGCCTGAAGAAGTGTTTCCGTGGTCCAGTTTCCGTCTTCGCTCATCTCGCTCTCCATTACAGATTTCGGTATGACTATCGATAGGCCTGCTCTCAGCGCCGTCTCGCAATCCTTCAGGATCGCCGTATATTCCGGGGGTATCCAAATTTCGCGCTTCACATACCCTTTTTCACGCAAGCGGGCACGGTACCTCGATTGATAGTAGGAAGATTTCATCGACATAGCAAAAACCGTTCTTACCTTTACGTGTAACGTATTACATGTAACACTTTTTTCAATGATTATTTCGAATTCTTGTCTTGTCGATAAGAAAATGTCGTCAGCCGCACCCGAAACCGATGGTGGATACCCGCAAATTCAATTATATGCCGATCATGTATGCCATATTTTCGCGTCTGGCCAAGCGCCTCTACACGCGGGTCTCCGATCTGAGCTGGGAAATCGTTCTCTCGCTGACGATTTTTCATTTCACGGCTTCCTGGGCCCTGCTGATTTTCATCGGCGACGAGAATATCGCCGGCCGCGATGTCTTCTGGTACTTCTATGCGACCACGGCGACGACCGTGGGATATGGCGATTTTTCGCCGACATCGACGGCCGGCCGCGCCATCACCATATTGTGGATCATGCCCGGCGGCATTGCGCTTTTCACGACGATAATTGCCAAGGTCGTGCAGCAGTTTTCCGAGAAGTGGAGGGAAAGAATGCGAGGTTTGGCGAATTACGAAAAACTGACGGACCACATCGTCATTTTGGGCTGGCATGGCTCGCGCACGCAGCGGATGGTGGACCAGCTTCGCGGCGGCCAGGGCGACCATGAACGCGAAATCGTGCTGTGCGCCGCCGAACAGATTGAGAATCCGATGCCTGATCAGGTTCGTTTCGTCACCAGCAGCGCCCTGAATACGGAAGACCTTTTGCGCCGCGCGGCCGTGGCGAACGCAAATTTCATCATCGCGCTGGGTCATGATGACAACGAGACATTGGCTGCGGCCCTTGGCGCCGCCGCAGTCAATAAGGCGGCTCATATCGTCGCCCATTTCGATCAGCAGAGTTTCGCTGATTTGCTAAAGGCCCATTGCCCCAACGCCGAATGCAACGTGTCCCTGTCGATCGAAATGATGGTCCGCTCGGCGCAGGATCCAGGATCGAGCCGGGTCCAACGCCAATTGCTTTCGACCCTGGAAGGCCCGACTCAATTTAGCCTACGGGTGCCGGCGGAGGCCAGTTCGGTGTCGTATCGGGCGCTTTTTTCCGAACTGAAAATCAAACATGACGCGACGTTATTCGGCGTTGCAAAAAGCACCTTGGGTGACGACTTGGTATTGAACGCATCGTTGGATAGCAGGGTCGAGCCTGGGATGATCTTGTATTTCATGGGGGCCCGGCGAATCGATCCGGACCAGATCGATTGGCGTGGCCTGGCCACCGCCTGATCTTATTACACTGTCGGAGGAATCATGTTTGGCAAAACCATTAAGTCCCTGGTCAAGAGCGGCGTACGGGACCTGAAGGCCAGGTTCAGCGACGATGACGAAGACGATGAATTCCCCACGCCGTTTGGCTTGCGCATCGGCGCCGCCGTCGATATCGACACCTTGCCGTTGCGCATGCACGCCGCCGATCTTCTTGTGAAACTGCCCGAGGAAACCTTGATCATCGCCGCCCAGGGCTATGTCGATTTGCAGGATTCCACCTATGTCCATCGCTATTACACCAGCGACGACACGATGATCCAGGTGCTGACTGTCGCGGGCATGAAGGACGAGCATGTCGAGGAACTGACATTGTTCGTGCCCTATAAAAGCTATTACCCGGACAGCGACGGTGCCTGGGCACAATGGGCATCGGAAGGTGGCAAAATTGGCGCGCCGGTATTTCGGCTGGATGACGGCACCGAATTTTCGCGCATCTGGTTCGATACCACGGAAGGCTACGCGAAACCTGTTATGTTTACGGAATCGGTGTATGAGGATGCGGAATCCGACGAATGCACCGAGGTCGATCACACCGTCATGCTGTATGGCCGCAATCTCGAGCAGGGCAAAAAGAACGAGTATCTGCTGGTTTCAATCGAAGCCTATAAGGGCCAGAAGACCGTCGAGTTGATGGTTGGCGTGGATTTGGAACACGCCAATTTGAGTGTTATTTAGCGCCGTCGCGTAAAACCGGTTTGAAGCGAATTCGCGGCTAATCGCGGAAAGGAAACATATTCATGGATGAGCAATTTGGCGATTTCCTGACAAATTTGTCGGAATTTCTGCTTTTCTTCGTCGTCGCAGCGGTGCTGACGGTCGTATTCGTGCTGGTTTACACCCGTATCACCCGGCACAATGAAATCGCCCTGATCAAGGAAGGGTCCACATCCGCCGCCCTGGCTTTTTCCGGCAGCTTGATCGGGTTTGCGTTGCCCCTTGCCAGCACCATGATCGGCTCCTTCACGGTCCTCGAATTGGTGCTTTGGGGATTGGTGGCGCTGGTTGTCCAGATACTGGTTTATTTCCTTATTCGCCTTCCCATGCCGCGCATATCGGCGCGGATCGAATCCGACGAGGTCGCCGCTGGAATCTGGCTCGGCGCCTGTTCGATCGTCGCTGGTATCCTCAATGCCGCCAGCATGACGAGTTGACTGGAGGGACGCGGCAAATGGGTAAATATAAATTCGCGATCTGGGGTGTCGTGCTCGTATTAATCGTTTATTGGGCGTGGCCGGAAGGCCAGGAGGAGGCGCTTGTCTATGAATCGGCCGAGGCCTGCATAAGAGCGGGCGAAAGCGACCCCGACATATGCCGGAGCGAATTCGAGAATGCCAAGGGAATTCACGAATCAACGGCGCCGAGATATCAATCGGTGAACCAATGTCAAAGCGACTTCGGGTATAACCGCTGCTATCGATCCGGCTCGATTTGGCTGCCCTTCATGATGGGCTATATGCTGGCTCCGCGCGGGTCTTCCTATATCTATTCGCAGCCGCTATACAGGACCGCTGGCGCACCCAACAGTTTCCACACGGCGTCAGGCGGCCGCATCGGCGCCGTTTCGGCCGATGGCAGCACGAAAGTCACCAAATCCCGGGCCAGCCGCCCCGCCGCGCGGA
>PTKA01000096.1 GCA_002937525.1 Alphaproteobacteria bacterium MarineAlpha10_Bin3 | reverse complement strand
ACGACGCTCTCAAATAATATGGCGCGCTCCCCGGACGGCTGCCGCTCTCCAGGGCGCATCGTCCTTTCCGGCAATCGCCGCCGGACCGGCCCCCATTTGAACCGGTCCCAAATTATTGGACAGTTGTTTAAGATGTAATACCTCCAAAATTCGCCGTTATGCCGGCGCGCTTTGGGCGCCGGGCAACGCGGCAAATGGGCGACTCGTCATCCATTTTGTCACTGTAGCGGTGAGATGCGATCGGACAGAACTGGCTGTATTTCAAGGCGACCTCCCTTTTTTCGCAAATATATCGCGGCGCGTACAGACTAGCGGCGAACCGATTGCCCCGATATTTCTTATACTGTCGCTCAATTCCATTGATTGTGAAGCAGTTCGCCGAAGACCGCGTGGTATCCTATTGGCGGTAACAATGTCATTTAAGGAGCGCGCCATGGCCGCCTTCGTAATCGGTTGCATGAAAATTCATAACCGGGACTGGATGGAGGCATATTTTGCGCAAGTCCCCGGTTTGATCGAACGGTTTGGCGGCAAGTTCGTTGTGCGCGGTGGCGATCCGTCGGTTCTTGAAGGATCGCAGGCCTTGCCCGATGCGGTTTTCGTTCTGGAATTCGAAAACCGAAAGGCCGCTGCCGCGTTCTGGAACTCAGCGGAATTCGCCCCGTTCATCGAACTGAGACAATCGGGATCGAGCTTGGAAGCCATGCTGGTCGATGGCGCTTGAAATCGGAAAATTTGGCGAATAACAGGGCTGCTGAAGCTCAATTCGATTCCAAGGAATTGGATTGCCTGGTCATTTTGGCCGGGCGCTTCGCCTCTGTCCGCTTGCCATGGGCTTGCCCGTGACTACTATCGCACGGACTGGGAGCCCAACCGAAAGACCCAAATATGAAGATCGACGCCGAACTCGGTACGATTGGCCTGGCCGATGTGGAAGAACAGGCGCGCAAGCTCGAACAAAGCGGGTTCGACGCCGTGTGGACCTTCGAAGCCTCGCACGATCCGTTTTTGCCCCTGCTGGCGGTCGCCAGGGCCACCGAGCGGCTGGAATTCGGCACCAATATTTCGGTCGCTTTTGGCCGCAGCCCGTTCGCCATGGCGCTGGTCGCCTGGGATCTGCAGGATGTCAGCGGCGGGCGGTTTCATCTCGGGCTGGGGACCCAGGTGCGCGCCCATGTCGAGCGGCGATTTTCCAGCACCTTCGAGCATCCCGCCGCCCGCATCACCGATTATATCCGCTGTCTGCACGCGATCTGGGAGTGTTATCAGACCAATGAGAGACCCCGCTACAAGGGGCCGTATTATCAGTTCACTTTGATCAACGAGGCGTTCAATCCAGGGCCGATATCGCACCCCAAAATCCCGGTCTATCTTGCCGGCGTCAATGAGCGGATGTGCCGCGCCGCCGGCGAAGTGGCGGACGGGGTTCATGTCCATCCGATGCATTCGACGGGCTATCTGCGCGACATCGTGCGCCCCGCCATCGATGCCGGGGCCAAAAGCCGGGGCATGAAAGTGGACGATCTTTCGCTGCACGCATCGGTCTTTGCGATCGTGGGCGATACGGCGGCCGAACGCCAAAAATCCGAAGAAACAATCCGCGCCCAGGTTGCGTTCTACGCCTCCACGCCCAGTTATCGCGCCTTGCTTGGCTATCACGGCCTGGAAGAGCTTGGCCCGAAACTCAGCCAGCTCATGCGTCAGGGCGAACTCGCGGCGATGCCGGCTTTGGTGCCGGATTCCCTGATGGATGCGGTCACCGTCTCGGCCCGGCAAGCCGATCTGCCGGCCCTGCTGCGCCAACGCTATGACGGTCTGTTGCAGCGGGTGGCGCTGTATTACCCGGTGCCGTCGGGCGACCCGGTCGCGCGCTGGGCCGATTTCACCGCCGATTTCCGGCGCGCGGCTTAACGCCTGCTTCCAGTATAAGGGAATTTTGAGGGATGAGCGCAGGCGAGCGATTGCCCGGAACGCCGGTTCCGGACCACAAATGGCAAGGGGCCGGCGGCGTGACCATTGCCGGCGATAGCTGGGGCGATGCAGGCGGCCAGCTGGTGATCCTGTTGCATGGCGGCGGGCAGACCCGCCACGCCTGGAAGGGGGCGGGGGAAGCGCTGGGCGCATCGGGCTATCACGCCGTCGCTTTCGACGCGCGGGGCCACGGCGATTCCGACTGGGCGGCGGCGGAGTGTTACGGTGCGGACTTCATGGTCGAGGATCTGCGTTGCGTCGCTGCCGCGATGGGGAGCGGCAAACCGATACTGGTCGGCGCGTCGATGGGCGGCGGCGTCTCTCTGGTCGCCATCGGCGAGGGTAAAATCGACGCCGCGGCCCTGGTTCTGGTCGATATGGCGCCGCGTATCGAAGCGGAAGGCCGCCGGAAAATCCAGGAATTCATGGACCAGAACCCAGACGGTTTCGACACGCTGGAGGAAGTCGCCGCGGCGATTTCCAACTACCAGCCGCACCGCAAGCGGCCGCGCAATCTGGATGGTCTGGCGAAAAATGTCCGGCTTGGCGCGGACGGCAAATATCACTGGCACTGGGACCCGGCGCGCCGCGCCAACTGGGGCACCGACACCGGCTTTCGCGACCGGTTGAGCGATTGCGCCGACAATCTGACCTTGCCGACCTTGCTGGTCCGGGGCGGGCTGTCCGATGTCTTGAGCGAGGCCGGCGCCCGGAGTTTCCTTGCCCAATGCCCGCAGGCCGAATATGTCAATGTCGAGAACGCGGCCCATATGGTGGCCGGCGACCGCAACGATATATTCGCCGGATCGGTGATCGAATTTCTCCAGCGCGCCGCGCCGGCAATGTCAAAAGTTTAACAGTCGTTTTGCATCGGCGCGCAACGCAACCTTGCGTATCTTGCCCGAGGCGGTCATCGGAAAATCGTCAATAAACAAGACATGGCGCGGGATCTTGAAGCTCGCCACCTTGCCCTGGCAAAATTCGATGACCGCGTCGGCGCCAAGGCTGGTGCCCGGAACCGGTTGCACGAAGGCAACGGGGATTTCGGTCAGCCGCGCGTCGGGGAACCCGACCACCGCGACCTGGTGGATATCGGGCAGCCCCAGCAGCAGGCCCTCGACTTCCATCGGATCGACGTTTTCGCCGCCGACCTTGAGCATGTCCTTATGGCGTCCAAGGAAACGAAAGCCGCCATTGTCCAGCCATTGCGCCAGATCGCCGGTGTGAAACCAGCCGTCGGCGTCGTAGGACGCGGCGGTCTCGTCCGGCTTCTTGTAATAGCCGAGCATCATCGAGGAGCCCTTGACCAGAAGTTCGCCTGGCAATTCGGGCGGTTGATCCGCGCCGGTTTCCAGATCGACGATCCGCACCTCGTAGCCCAGGCCGACGCTGCCCGACGATTCGCACCGCGATGTTTCGTCGTCATCGAGCGAACAAAGCCCGACCCCGATCCAGGTTTCGGTCATGCCGAATCCCGAAATCGATTTGAGCGGCGCCAGCACCCTGGCGCCGCGCCGGCAGATCGGCGTGGCGCTGTGCATCCCGGCGGCAAAAACGCCGGTCCGCAAGCTGGCGATATCGCGCGGGGTTTCCTCCTGGGCTTCGCTCAGCGCCTTCATATGGGCTTCGAACCCGTGCATCACGGTGACTTTTTCGCGGGCCACCAGATCGAGGCTTTCATCGGGATCGAAACTTTGCGTCAGCACCTGCCTGGCGCCGGTAATCACCGACATCAGCGCCCCTTCGGAATAGCCGAACGCATGAAACAACGGCAGGTAGTTCAAGATGGTATCGTTTTGCGTGATCGCCATGCGGAAGCCGCGTTCCTCGATGTTGCGGATCAGCTTGTGACTATGCACGACGCCTTTGGGAAACCCGGTGGTGCCGGACGTGTACATGATGAAAACCGGATCGTCGGGATCGATTTCGGCCGCCCGCGCGGCCAGTTCGGCGTCGCTTACCGACTGGCCGGAACGCAGCGCCTCGTCAAAGGTTACGCCGCCGCCATAGTGCGCGTCACCCAGGATGACCAGCCGGCGCAGTGCGGGAAAGTCCGGGTCCGCAATGGCATTGTCCGGCGCCGGCAGGGCTACGATTTCGCGCACCATGGCGAAATAGTCGATCGGCCCCGACCTATCATGGGTGATCAGCATGGTGCTGTCGGATTGGCGCAGGACGTAATCGAGATCGGCGGTCCTGAAGCGGGTGTTGATCGGCACCTGCACGGCGCCGATCTTGGCCAGGGCAAAGCTGATAAACATCCATTGCGAACAATTATTCAGCCACAGCGCGACATGGTCGCCGGGCGCGACCCCTTGCGCCATCAATCCCTTGGCCGTCTGGTCGATATGGCGCGCCAATTCGGCGAAACTGTATCGTTCGCGCTCGAACACCAGGGCTTCGCACGCGCCGAACCGCGCCGCCGCATCGTCCGCCAGATCGCCGAATTTTCGTTTTGCGTACCACTCCATGGCCAAAGCCGACCCGCTAATAGTCGATCCGGTAAATCCGCGCCGCGGTATCGTGGAACATCGCCGCTTTCTCTGCGTCCGAACCGCCCATGGCGATGCACTTGAAGGTATTCCACAACACATTATAGCTAAGGGACACCTTATCGACCGGGAAATTCGATTCGAACAGGCAGCGGTCCGGTCCGAACTGTTCGATGCAATGGTCGTAATAAATCCTGGTCGCGTCGCACAGTTCCTGGCTGCTCGGCGGCCTGGGATTTTCGTGCCAGCGATAGCCGTTGACCTTCATATTGATGCCGCCAAGCTTGGCGTGGACGTTCGGACATTGGGCGATTTCGCGCATGTCGGCTTTCCACTGGGCGATATATTCGGTCTGTTTGCCGGCATAGGGGCCGATCCCAAGTGGCCCCAGGAAATGATCGAGGATTATGGTCGTGTCCGGAAAGGCGCGCGCAAGGTCGGTTACCTCTGGAATTTGCGTGTGGTAGCACCAGCCCTCGAAGCTCAGCCCCAGCGGCGCTAGCTTCGCGAACCCGGCGCGAAAGGCCGCGTCGGCGAACATGCCCTCGTTTGGATTGGTGTGCGAATTTCGAATCCGGTCGCTCGCGTTCCAGCCGCCGGCATGGCGGATGCCCCGGAACCGCCCGCCGCCGGCGGCGATATGCGCGTTCAGCACCTTTTCCACCGCCGCCCCGAGGCACAGATCGGCAAATCCGACAATCGCCGCCGCAACCAACGTGTCGCCATATTGCCCCGACGCGCTCATCGCTGCGATGCCGTTGACGAATTCGGTCTCGCCGACCGGTTTCATGGCGCGCGGCCCCTTGGCCCGGTACATCGACGCGCATTCGATAAAGACGGTCGAGCGGATATTATGGCCGCTGTTGATATCGGCCAGCAGCTCATCCAGCAGATAGCGCGGCGCCACCTGTTCGGTGCGGAAGGCGGCGCCGGGATCAATGCCGGTGTCCCAGAAATGATGATGCGGATCGCAGATCGGCAGGTCCGGTTCCAGGGTTTCTTCGGTTGTCAGGGCGAGCCACGCATCGGTCGTCGACATGCCTGGCTAGGCGATGCCGTAGAGTTGGGCGCAGTTGTCCCACATGATCTTGCGCTGCGCGTCCTGGTCCAGGGGCAGTTCGAAGAAGCGGTTGACGGATTCGGGATATTTGGAATCAGCATGCGGATAGTCGGTCGAAAACACGATATTGCCGCCGCCAAACGTCTCCACGGCGTATTTTGCCGGCGTCTCGTCGCATTCGATCGACAGGAAACACTGGCGTCTGAAATATTCGCTTGGTTTCAGTTTCAGCTCCTTGCCTTCCCATTCATGGCGCCATTCGTGATGTTCGTCGAGACGCCAGAACAAGAACGGCGCCCAGGAACAATTACCTTCAAGAAAGCCGATCCGAAGGTCGGGAAAGCGCTGGCAAACGCCGCCGCCGATCATATCGACCGCCGCCAGCATCATCGCCATGGGGTGGGTGCAGGTGTGGCTCATCATCGAGTTGGGAAACCGGTCGCCGGTTTGCGGCAGATCCACGTCGCCGCCTTCGTGAAAACAGACGGCTATGCCCTGGGCCTGCGCTTGCGCCCATAGCGGATCGTAATGCGGGTCCGACCAGTTGCGTCCGCCGACCGGATTGGGCCGCATGAAGATCGCCTTGAAGTCATTTTCGGTTGCCATCCGTTTGGTTTCGGCGACGGCGGCTTCGACATTGTGTGGCGGCACCATTGCCGCGCCAAGCAGGCGGG
>PTKA01000095.1 GCA_002937525.1 Alphaproteobacteria bacterium MarineAlpha10_Bin3 | reverse complement strand
GCCGCCGCCTCGGCAGCGTCTTCAGTGTCGGGTGCAACGCCGGTCGGCGGCGCGGCGTCCGATGCAGCGGCGGCGCGTTCGGATGCCATCGTCGGTGTTTCCGGCGGCGCGCCGTCCACATCGACGGGCGGCGAGGGCTTTGGAGTTTTTTGGGTTTCGGGTTGCGCAGCGGCGGGCGGGCGCGGCGTTTCAATCGCCGGTTTTTCCGCCGGCGGCGCCGTCGCGGCCGTCGGCTGCGCCGGGTCGGTCGCGGGCGCTTGCTTGGGCGAAGCCGCGTCATCGGCGCCAATCAAGGCCAGGAACCGGTCCGGCAGCGCCGGCACAAGTTCGGCCAGAAGGCGGTCATTCGAAGACAGCAATACCCAGCCACCGTAAATCGCCGCCAGGGCCAACAACGCGATGAGAAGAATTGTTCCGTTGGGTACCTTCCCCTCGGGTAACGGCGCAGGAACCACCAGCCGGGAGGCTTCGGCCAAGGCGACCGTTTCATTCTTGTAGCTTTCGACGACCGCCGGCCCGTCCAGCCCCAGATGGTCCGCATAGGCGCGCACGAACCCAATTGCATAGGTCGCGCCGGGCAATTCGTCCAGCCGGCCTTCCTCGATTGCAATCAGATAGGGAAGGCGAATGCGCAACGCGTTCGAGACATCCCGCAAATCGAGACCGCATTCGGCCCGGCGGTTCTCCAGCATTTTGCCGACGCTCTGCTGAACCGCGCCATCGTCATCGCGATGGGGTTCTTCGCGCGTCTGTCCGATGTTTCGAAAACCTTGCAACATCAAACGCCATTTAGTGGAGGGGAACTACAGCGAGCGTGAACTATTTCACGGGACATCGTTATACCAAGTCCACGAATAATCCAAGCGCGGCGCTGGCAATATCAATTGTTTAGGCGCTCATTCGACGGAAATCAAAACATCTTCGGGTCAATCGGCGTCGAGTCCATAAGCGCTGTGCAGGGCCCGCAGGGCAAGTTCGGTATATTCCTCGGCTATCAGCACGCTGATCTTGATTTCCGAGGTCGAAATCACCTGGATATTGATGCCCTTTTCCGAAAGCGCTTGAAACATAATCGTGGCGACACCGGCATGCGAACGCATGCCGACACCGATCACCGATACCTTGACGACATCGGGATTGAGGTCGAGCGACCGGTAACTGACCGTATCGCGAATACCTTCCAGCACCGCCACCGCGCGCGCGTAATCCGCCTTGCCGACAGTGAATGTCATATCGGTGCGTTTGCCATCCGCCGATACGTTCTGGACGATCATATCGACGTTGACGCTGGCATCGGATAGCGGGCCGAATATACCAGCCGCGATTCCCGGCTCGTCGGCGACCCCGACCAGCGTGACCTTGGCCTCGTCCCGGCTATAGGCGATGCCGCTTACCACTTGGTGTTCCACGATTTCATCCTCGTCCACGACCAGCGTGCCCGGCAGGTCCTCGAATGCGGAGCGCACTTGCAAGCGCACGCCCATGTTCATCGCCAGTTCGACGGCGCGGGTCTGAAGCACTTTAGCGCCTTGCGACGCCATCTCCAGCATTTCTTCATAGGTAATCTTATCCAGCTTCCGGGCCTTGGCGACAATGCGCGGATCGGCGGTGTAGACTCCATCGACATCGGTAAAGATATCGCACCGGTCCGCCCCCAGCGCCGCGGCAAGGGCGACCGCCGTCGTATCGGAACCGCCACGCCCGAGCGAGGTGATCCGCCCGCGCGGGGAAATGCCCTGGAACCCGGCGACGACGGCTACCTGGCCCTCGGCAAAACGGCTGACGATGTTTTCCGTCCCGATCCCGGCGATGCGGGCCTTGCCGTGAACATCGTCGGTGTTAATGGGCACCTGCCAGCCAAGCCAGGAGCGCGCCGGAACACCGATATTCTGCAACGCCAGGGCCAGCAACCCACAGGTAACCTGCTCACCCGTCGCCACCACGACATCGTATTCGCGCGTGTCATGCAGCGGGCTCATGGCGTGTATCTTATCGACTAGGCCGTTGGTGATCCCCGACATGGCGGACGGCACGACCACGACTTCATTGCCTTTATCGTGCTCGGCCTTCACCAGCCCGGCAACATGGCGGATTCGATCCATGTCGCCCACTGACGTGCCGCCAAATTTCTGTACAATGCGCGCCATGAAAACCGGATCCGCCCAATCGAGGATTGCCTACCAGGAAAAGCGGCGTATGCATACGCGCATGAATTACCCGGTGCAAGCCCTTGGTGTAACGCCATGAGCGCCGATCCAAGCGTCGATGCGCGGGAAGTCGCGAAATTCGCCGCCCTGGCGGATCAATGGTGGGACGAAGATGGACCGTTCCGCCCGCTGCATCGCCTCAACCCGGTGCGCCTTGGCTTCATCCGCGACCATCTGGCGGAAAGGTTCGGGCGCGATATCCGCGCGCCTTATCCGCTCAAGGGCCTTCGCATCGCCGATATCGGTTGCGGCGGCGGCTTGCTGGCGGAACCGCTGGCGCGTCTCGGAGCAACGGTAACCGGCATCGACGCAACCGAACGAAACATCCGGGTCGCCAGCGCCCACGCGGCGCAATCCGGGCTGACCATCGATTACCGGGTTGCCACCGCCGAAGCGCTGCATGATGCGGGGGAACGCTTTGACGCCGTGCTCAATATGGAAGTGGTCGAACATGTGGCCGATGTCGATGCCTTCCTGGACGCGGCCGCCGGCCTGGTGCGGCCGGGCGGACTGATGCTGGCGGCAACACTGAACCGCACGCTAAAATCCTATGCGTTCGCCATTCTCGGGGCGGAGATTGTGTTGCGCTGGGTGCCGCAAGGCACCCATGATTGGCGGCGTTTCGTTCGTCCCTCCGAACTGGCCGCCGGGCTGCGGCGCGCCAACATGACCGTCACGCAATTCGCCGGCGTGGTGTATAACCCACTGAGCGGCCGCTGGTCGCTCGACGACCGGGATCTTGACGTCAATTACATGCTGGTCGCGTCAAAACCTGGCTGATTAACTGTCCGTTCTCGGCACCCAGGGCATACGTCCGAATTCCACGCCTTCATCGGTCAGATCCAGCACTTCGCTCGCCGTGGCCTCGCCGTAAATATTGCGGTGGTCGGCCTCGCCATAGTGGATTTTGCGGGCTTCTTCGGGAAACTCCGACCCGACATAATCGCAATTGTCTTCCACCGTCTTGCGTATCGCCGCCAATGCATTGTGCAGCTTTTCGGGCGGCAGGCCCGAATCGCGGCGCGCGGCGATATTGGGCGACATCAAGGCCTTCTCGATTTTCACGTCGCCACAGCTTGGACAGTGCAATGCCTTCGCTTTCACCTGCTTATCGAAGGCGCTGCTGTCCTTGAACCAGGCCTCGAAGACATGGTCTTTGGTGCAGCGAAGGTTGAATGAAATCATGGCAAGCCGGTCTTTGTGCGACGGATAAACAATTGTATGGTGCATAGATGGGACGCAAATCCCGATCTAGCAAGCATTAAAACGCCTAAAAACCAACGTGAACCCTTCCAAGGCACTGAATTTGCTGCCACCTTCGATCTGGATCGAACGGTTTGCCGACTCTGTCCCGGCCGGCGGATCGGTGCTGGACCTGGCCTGCGGCGCCGGCCGGCACGGCCGCGTCTTCCTGGAACGCGGGCACAAGGTGGCGTTTCTCGACATCGACACGCAAGCGCTCGGCGATATCGCGACACAGCCACGCGCCGAAATCATCGCCACCGATCTGGAAACCGGCGGGAATTGGCCGCTGGGCGCGCGCCGCTTCGATGCGGTTATCGTGATAAACTATCTATGGCGGCCGATCCTGCGCGACATCGTCGCGGCGGTCGCCCCCGGCGGAGTCTTGATGTACGAGACCTTCGCGGTGGGAAACGAGGCCTTCGGGCGGCCCCGGAACCCGGACCATTTGTTACGCAGCGGCGAATTGCTCGAATCCATGCGGGGCCATCTCAAGGTGCTGGCCTATGAACAATGCCTTCAGGACCGGCCAAGCCGCCGCGTGATGCAGCATATCGTGGCGATGCGCGAAACCTGAACCGGCCAGCGCTATTCCCCGGCCAGCCGCAAGGCCGGGGGCGGCGAAAATTCCCGGTCATGGGTCAAGGAAGGCACCATGGCGCGCGCTTCGTCGATCTGGCCGAGGTCCAGTTCGGCATGGATGACGCCCGGCGTTTCACCCGCTTCGGCCAGAATTTCACCCCACGGCGAGACAATCAACGAATGGCCATAGGTCTTGCGGCCATCCTCGTGATCGCCGCACTGGGCCGGCGCGATCATAAAGCAACCGGTTTCGAGCGCCCGCGCGCGCAACAACACATGCCAATGCGCCCGGCCGGTCGGCCGCGCGAAGGAAGACGGCGCGGTGAGTATGCACGCGCCAGCCTGGGCCAGCATACGGTACAAATAGGCAAACCGCAAATCGTAACAGATCGTCATGCCGATCGCGCCCCAGGGCGACGACGCCACGACCGCCCGCGCGCCGGGCCGGAACCGGCTCGACTCACGGTAGCTTTCGCCGCCTTCGAGATCGACATCGAACATATGGATTTTATCGTAAGCCGCGACAATCGCGCCGTTGGCGTCGATCAGAAAACTGCGGTTGGCGAGGCGGCGATCATCGGTCAATGTGACCACCAGCGACCCGGCCAGGATCCAGATGCCGAGTTCCGCCGCAAGGTCCCGATAGGCGCGCAAGGCCGGTTCGGTGCCTTCGCAATGAACCTTTTGCGCCGCGCGGCCGGGGCGCATCTCACAAAGATTGACGACTTCGGGCAAGGCAACGAACTGCGCGCCGCCGCCATGCGCCTGGCGGATCAACTGTGCCGAGCATTCGATGTTCGGCGCGATTTCCGCGCCCGATGTCATCTGAATGCAGGCGACCCGCAGCCTTTCGCTCATCCAGCGCCCGCCAGCTTGACGTCGAGCGCGCCCGACGCTTCAAGTGCGTATAATTCGTCACAGCCGCCGATATGTTCGCCATCGATAAAAATTTGCGGCACGCTGGTCCGGCCGCCGGCGCGTGCGACCATTTCGCGCTTGCGCGTGGGATGCATCATCACATCGAGTTCCTCGAAATCCGCGTTTTTCTTGCCCAGCAAATTCTTCGCGCTGTAGGAAAAGCCGCAAAACGGGCTGGTGTAAATTTCGATCTTGGCCATGGCCGTCCCCTAAATTTCCAGAACATATCTATTACGCCGGGTTGGATGTCAAACCCGCGGCCGGACAACCCGCGCCAAGGTCAAAACATGGACCGCCCTGGCGCCCGCCCGCTTCAACACGCGGCTACATTCTTCGACCGTCGCGCCGGTGGTCAACACGTCGTCGATCAGCAAAATCCGCGCGCCGCCGACCGCCGCGCGCCGACCGTCGCGCAGCTTGAAAGCGCCCTGAATATTGCGGATGCGCGCCGACCGCGACATCCGGCCCTGGGTCCGAGTTCGGCGCCGCCGGACCAGCAGATCGACACTGACCAACTTGCCGGCCTCCCGGCCCAGCGCCTGGGCAAGCAGCCCGGCCTGATTATAGCGCCGGTGGAACAGCCGCCAGCGGTGCAGCGGCACGGGCACGATTAGATCGGCATCCACCACCAGCGCCGCGCCGGTTCGCGCCAGCCAACGGCCGAACGCCGGGCCGTGATGGATGCGGTCGGCATGCTTGAAGGCGAGAACTAGGCCCCGGCTGGCATCGTCATAGGCGAAAACGGCGCGCGCACGATCGAACGCCGGTGGGCGCCGCGTGCAAGCGATGCACAGCGTGCGATCGGGCACCGCATATTCGAAGGGAAAACCGCAACACGCGCAGGCCGGCTCGGAAAGGAAGCGGATGCCGAGCCAGCATTGTGAACAAAGCGCGCCCTCGCCATCCACGGTTTCGCCGCAAGCCATGCACCGCGCCGGCAGGACCGCGTTCAGGAGCGCCTGGCCCGCGCGCGCGATATACGACTTCAAAACCGGCTCTAGGGTGCGAATTCCGGGAACATCAGGGAGCTGTCCCGCTTGATTTGATTGATCAGTTCGATTTCCCAGGAAAGATACTGGTTCATCGCATCTTCCACCGTTCCCTCCCGGTCATAGGGTTTGTAGAAGATATCCTCTTTTTCGGCGGCAAGCCGGGTATAACAGCCCGTTGAAAAAGTCACCATTGGCCTGGTTTCACTCCACAGCGATCCATATGGCGGCGAAGGCGGTTTTGCCCTCCTGAGAGACGAT
>PTKA01000094.1 GCA_002937525.1 Alphaproteobacteria bacterium MarineAlpha10_Bin3 | reverse complement strand
GAGGTCATGGGACGTAAATTACCGGTATCGCGCACCGCGCGCGGCGTGGCGTGGTTTACCTTCGCCGAACTCTGCGAACAGCCGCTCGGCGCCGGCGATTATATCGCCATTGCCGAGCGCTATCACACGATCATATTGGATGGGGTGCCCAAGCTGCCCGAATCGCGCCGTAACGAGGCGAAGCGCTTCATGCTCCTCATCGATGAACTTTATGAGTACAAGACGAATCTCGTCATGGCGGCGGACACAGCGCCCCATGAACTCTATACCGAGGGACGCCACGCGTTCGAATTCGAGCGCGCCGTCAGCCGCCTGATTGAAATGCAGTCGATGGAATATCTTGATACGCCGCATGTTGGGAGCATTTAGCCATGAACGCCATCAGGGGCGACAACGTCAGGGTGCTGCTGCCCTCGCCGATCAAAAGCATCGGCATGGCCATCTCTAGCGCGGTTATTGCCGTTTTATGTTTCCGGTTCTGGTTCGAAGGCCTTGAATACGCCTGGGTTGCGGGCAGTTTTCTGGCGGTTGGGGCGGTCTTCTACATGATGCATCTGGTGCCGGGCGCCTACGCGCTGACGCTGTCGCGCCATGGTTTCGAGGTGTTGGAATTATACGCCCTCAAACGGTATTCGTGGCCGGAGGTGTCAGAATTCATGGTTCGGCGCGGCATTCTGGGGGCCACCGTCCAATTTTATCACCATCCTTCCGGCACAACGCTGCCGAGCCACATAAAACTGAACGAAACATTCGGCTACGCACCCTATAAGATGGCCGAAATTCTGAACGAATGGCGTGAATACGCCGAACCGACGGCAACCGACAAAAATGTCTGGCGCTCGGACAGAAAATAGCGCCAGCCTTGCTCCGGGCATCAAAGCATCGTACGAAAACGACATTCCCGCCATGCAATCAGCTATAGTAATTTTGGAGCCGATACCATTCATCCCCCGCCATCGCGACGGTCCAAATAGTGGAGAGACTCATGGCACGCAACAAGATCGCGCTGATCGGCGCGGGTAACATTGGCGGTACGCTTGCGCTGTTGGCCGGCCTGAAGGAACTCGGCGACATCGTCTTGTTCGATATCGTCGATGGCATACCGCAAGGCAAGGCGCTCGATCTTGTCCAGGGATCGGCGGTGGAAGGGTACGACGCGAATATCACCGGCGCGAACCGGTATTCGGCGCTGCGCGGCGCGGATGTGGTCATCGTCACCGCCGGCGTTCCGCGCAAGCCCGGCATGAGCCGCGACGACCTCATCGGCATCAACACCAATGTCATGAAAAGCGTCGGCGCGGGCATCAAGAAGAACTGCCCGAAAGCCTTTGTCATCTGCATCACCAATCCGCTGGACGTGATGGTGCAGGTGCTGCGCGACGCCTGCGGCCTGCCGCACCACAAGGTCGTCGGCATGGCCGGCGTGCTGGACAGCGCCCGGTTCCGATATTTTCTGGCCGAGGAATTCAATGTCTCGGTCGAGGATGTGACCACTTTCGTTCTTGGCGGCCATGGCGATACCATGGTGCCGCTGGTGCGCTATTCGACGGTCGCCGGCATCCCGGTTCCCGACCTTATCAAGATGGGCTGGTCGACCAAACAGCGGATCGACGCGATCATTCAACGGACCCGCGACGGCGGCGCCGAGATTGTCGAGCTCTTGAAAACCGGTTCGGCCTTCTATGCGCCGGCATCGTCGGCGATCCAGATGGCCGAGGCCTATTTGAAGGACAAAAAGCGGTTGCTGCCGTGCGCCGCCTATGTGAAGGGCGCCTATGGGCTCAAGGGGCTTTATGTCGGCGTTCCGGTCATCATTGGTGCCGGCGGGGTGGAGCGGATCGTCGAGATATCGCTGAACAAGTCCGAAGCCAGGATGTTCAAGAATTCGGTCGACAATGTGCGCGCCTTGAGCAAAATCGTCGCCAAAATGGAACAAGACGCGGCCAAAGCGAAGAAAGCCCTGGCGCGCAAAGCAGCCAAGGCAAAGGCCAAGAAGGGCAAAAAATAACCATCATCCTTTGGCAGCGAGGGCGGGCCCAATGAACATCCATGAATATCAGGCGAAGAGCCTATTGCGGAACTTCGACGTCGCCGTGCCGCGTGGCGGCGCCGCCCGGACCGTGACCGAAGCGGCCAGCATCGCGCAGGAACTTGGCGGGCCCGTATGGGTGGTGAAAAGCCAGATCCACGCGGGCGGCCGGGGTGCGGGGCATTACAAGGACGATCCCGGCGGCAAGGGCGGCGTGCGCATCGTCGATACGGTCGAGCAAGTGAAGGAAAGCGTCGATGCGATGCTGAGCCATACGCTTGTCACCAAACAGACCGGTCCGGCGGGCAAGGAAGTCAAGCGGGTCTATATCGAGGAAGGCTGCGATATTGCGCGCGAACTTTACCTGAGCATGCTGCTCGACCGCGAGACCAGCCGGATCGCCATCATGGCGTCGAGCGAGGGCGGCATGGACATAGAAGACGTGGCCGCCAATACGCCGGAAAAGATCATCAAGATTTCGATTGACCCGGCCACCGGAATATCAGCCTTCCATGCCCGCCAAGTGGCCTTTGGGCTCGGCCTCGAAGGCAAGCAGATCGGATCTTGCGTCAAACTGGTGCTGGCCGTCTACCGGGCGTTCAATGAACTCGACGCCAGCCTGGTCGAAATCAACCCCCTGGTGGTGACCGGCGCCGGCGACGTGATCGCGCTCGACGCCAAGATGGCCTTCGACGACAACGCCTTGTTCCGGCACGGCGATATCGAGGATTTGCGCGACGAGAGCGAAGAAGATCCCTCCGAGCTTGAGGCCTCGAAGCACGAGCTGAATTATATCAAGCTCAACGGTGAAATCGGCTGCATGGTCAACGGTGCCGGCCTCGCCATGGCGACGATGGATATCATCAAGCTGTATGGCAGCGCACCGGCGAACTTCCTCGATGTCGGCGGCGGCGCCACGCGCGAGCGGGTGACGGCTGCGTTCAAGATCATCCTGTCCGATTCCAACGTCAAAGGCATCCTGGTCAATATATTCGGCGGCATCATGCGCTGTGATGTGATCGCCGAAGGCGTGGTGGCGGCGGCGCGCGAGCTAAGCCTCGGCGTGCCGCTGGTCGTCCGGCTGGAAGGCACCAATGTCGAACTCGGCAAACAGATCATCGCCGATTCCGGGCTCGATATAATCGCCGCGAACGATCTTGGCGACGCGGCGAATAAAATCGTCAATGCGGTAAAGGAGGCAAACTGATGGCCGTACTCGTGGGCAGCGAAACCCGCGTCATCTGTCAGGGCTTTACCGGCCAGCAGGGAACGTTCCATTCCGAACAGGCCATTGCCTATGGGACCAACATGGTCGGCGGGGTCACGCCGGGCAAAGGCGGCGGAACGCATCTCGATCTGCCGATCTTCAACACGGTCGCCGAGGCGGTGCGGGAAACCGGCGCCGATGCCAGCGTTATCTATGTACCGCCGCCGTTTGCCGGCGATGCGATTCTGGAAGCCGTCGATGCGAAAATTCCGCTAATCATCTGCATCACCGAAGGCATTCCGGTGCTCGATATGATCAGGGTGAAGCGGAAGCTGGACGGATCGAAATCCCGGCTGATCGGCCCCAATTGCCCCGGCGTCATCACGCCCGACGAGTGCAAGATCGGCATCATGCCCGGCCATATCCACAAGCGCGGAAAGATCGGCATCGTCTCGCGGTCCGGCACCTTGACCTATGAGGCGGTCGCGCAGACCACCGTGACCGGTCTTGGCCAGACGACATGTATCGGCATCGGCGGCGACCCGGTCAACGGGACCAGCTTCATCGACTGCCTGGCGCTGTTCCTCGACGACCCGGAAACCGAAGGCATCGTCATGATCGGCGAAATCGGCGGCACCGCCGAGGAGCAAGCAGCTGAATTTTACAGTCAATCAAATGTTAAGAAACCGATCGTAGGCTTCATCGCTGGCGTTACCGCCCCGCCCGGCAAGCGGATGGGACATGCCGGTGCGATCATTTCAGGCGGGCAGGGAACCGCCGAGTCGAAGATCGAGGCGATGAAGAACGCCGGATTCACCGTCGCGACAAGCCCGGCAGGGATCGGCGACGCGATGGTCGCGGCGATGGCCGGCTGACGGGCCTGAATCGTGACTGTCGCGCCGCGATAGCAATGTGGAGGATACCATGGCGTCGCATTTTGAAGACAGTTCGTTCCTGACCGGGGCGAACGAAGCCTATGTTACGGAACTCTATGCACGGTTTCTGAACGACCCCGGCGCGGTCGGCGCCGACTGGGTGGAATTCTTCGGCCAACTCGACGGTAGCGCCAAGGAATTCCTGCGCGAACAGGACGGCGCCAGCTGGTCGCCACGTGAAACATCCGTGCTTGGTTGCGGCAATGGCGGCATGTCGATGTCGGATGCGACGGCGGGCGTCGCAGCACCAGCCTATTCGAGCGCGCAGCCGGTACCGGCGGCGGCGCAAATTCGCCAGGCGACCACCGATTCAATCCGCGCCCTGATGCTGATCCGCAACTACCGGGTTCGCGGTCATCTACACGCCAATCTCGACCCGCTGGGGCTGGTGGAACCGCCATCGCATGCGGATCTGGAACCGGCGACCTATGGATTCAGCGAAGCCGACATGGACCGGCCGATTTTCATCAACTATGTGCTGGGGCTGGAAACGGCTTCCTTGCGGCAGATCGTGCGGGTGCTGGAAGAAACCTATTGCGGCAATATCGGCGTCGAATACATGCATATCCAGGTGCCGGAAGAAAAGTCCTGGATACAGGAACGCATCGAGGGGCTGCGCACCCAGGGATCGTTTAGCGAACTTGGCAAGCGCGCGATCCTGGAACGCCTTACCGAAGCCGAGACGTTCGAGAAATATCTCGACCGCAAGCACAAGGGCACCAAACGCTTCGGCCTCGATGGCGGCGAGGCGGTGGTGCCGGCGATCGAACAGATACTCAAGCGTGGCACGCAGCTCGGTTTCGAGGAATTGCTGATCGGCATGCCGCATCGCGGCCGGCTCAATATCCTCGCCAATATCATGAACAAGCCGTACCGGGCGATCTTCTCCGAATTTGCCGGCAACCCCTCCGCCCCCGAGGACAGCTACGGTTCGGGCGATGTGAAATACCATCTCGGCACCTCGTCGGACCGGGAATTCGATGGCCGCACGATCCATTTGTCACTGGTGGCCAACCCCAGCCACCTCGAAGCGGTCAATACCGTGATATTGGGCAAGGTGCGCGCCAAACAGCGCCAG
Organism: Alphaproteobacteria bacterium MarineAlpha10_Bin3; assembly: GCA_002937525.1. Taxonomy (GTDB): domain Bacteria; phylum Pseudomonadota; class Alphaproteobacteria; order UBA8366; genus MarineAlpha4-Bin1. Next base: position 960 of record PTKA01000094.1, on the reverse strand, counting down.
CGCGGCGACGTTGACCGCGAAAAAGTCGTCGGCCTGCTGCTGCATGGCGACGCGGCGTTTCCGGGGCAAGGCATCGTGCCGGAAACCTTCGATCTGTCGCAGTTGCACGGCTATCAGACCGGCGGCACGATTCACTTCATCGTCAACAACCAGATCGGGTTCACGACCAACCCGTCGCAATCCCGGTCCTCGCCCTATTGCTCGGATGTTGCGAAAATGGTCTCGGCGCCGATTTTCCACGTCAATGGCGACGATGTGGAGGCCTGCGTCCATGTTGCCCGGATTGCGACCGAATATCGCCAGAAATTCAAGAAAGACGTGGTTATCGATCTGTGGTGCTATCGCCGGCACGGCCATAATGAAGGGGACGAACCGGCCTTCACCCAACCGCTGATGTACCAGACCATCGCCAAGCACCCGACGACACGGCAAATCTATGCCGACAGGCTGGAAGCCGAAGGCGTCATCGAGAACGGCGAAGCGGACCGGATGATCGACCGGCTGCGCAAAGAGATGGACCAGGATTTCGAAGCCTCCGCCTCTTACAAGCCGAACAAGACGGATTGGCTTGAAGGCAAATGGGAAGGCCTGGGCATGGCCACCGGCGAAGCGCGGCGCGGCGACACCGCGGTTGATATGGATGTGTTGCGCGAAATCGGGCAGGCGATTTCCGTCGTTCCGGCTAATTTCAACGCCAATTCCAAGATCATTCGCCAGCTCGAAACCAAGGCCAGGATGTTCGAGAGCGGCCAGGACATCGACTGGGCCACCGGCGAGGCGCTTGCCTTCGGCGCGCTGCTGGTGGAATCGACCCAGGTGCGGTTGTCCGGCGAGGATTGCCGCCGCGGCACCTTCAGCCAACGCCATGCCGTGCTGATCGACCAGAAAACCGACGAGCCCTATATCCCGCTCAACAAAATTCGCTTCGGACAGGCGCCCTTCGAGGTAATCGACAGCCCG
>PTKA01000093.1 GCA_002937525.1 Alphaproteobacteria bacterium MarineAlpha10_Bin3 | reverse complement strand
TTCGTGGAACGGCAGGACCTTGTCGTTGAGCATGTCGGCCGCGGTGATCGGGGTCTTGGTTTTGTACAGCTTGGCCTGGGCGGTCTTGGCGTAGGTATCCTCCACCGCCTCGCGGGCGTCAGCCAGACTTACGCTCGTAGCGGATCCCAGGCCAATATCGCGGCGCTTTCCGTTCACTTGGAAACGAAGCACCCATTTTCGGGATCCAGCGTCCGATACGACGAGATACAGGCCGCCACCGTCGCCATGCCGGCCCGGCGCGTGGGCGTTGCCAAATCGGTCCTTGGTCATCCGTCGTTTCCTTTCCCGGTAGGCCCGCCGCCTCGGACTAACCGATATTTTCGAGTCCGGGGCAAATCGGAAAAATATTTCGACCATGGTTGACTCTGTTTGAAATCGGGATGTGAAATTAGCGTGATCGGACCATTATCGGCTACACTGCCGATTAGGTGGGGACCACTCGGCTCGGATAGGAGAGAAAGGCGATGCGAAAAACACAGCGGTTGCGCCAGTTGCTGGCCGGCGATGGTATCGTTCTGGGCGGTGGCGCGCACGACGCCTTCAGCGCCCGGCTCGTCGAACAGGCCGGTTTCGAGCTCTGCGTCGTCACCGGTGCCGGCGTGGCCGCCTGCCGCGGCTACCCCGACGTGGGGCTGGTCACGCTCGAGGAGATGACCCGAAACGCCCGCTACATCGCCGATGCGCTCGCTATCCCGGTTATCGTCGATGCGGATAACGGCTATGGCAACGCAATCAACGTGGTGCGCACCGTGCGCGAGTTCGAGCATGCGGGCGTCGCCGGCATTCATATCGAGGATCAGACCTGGCCCAAGCGCTGCGGCCACATGCTGGGCAAGACCGTCATCGAAAAGGACGAGATGTGCCAGAAGCTTCACGCGGCGCGGGACGCCCGCGAAGATCCCGACTTCGTCATCATCGCGCGTTGCGACGCGATGATGGTCAACGGGCTGGACGATGTGCTGGCGCGCGGCGACGCCTATATCGAAGCTGGCGCCGACATGCTGTTCTGCGAAGTCCGCGACTCGATGGATGAAGTCAGGGCACTCGCCAGCCACTTCAAGGACCGCGTGCCGTTGCACTGGAACTACAGCCCCAGCCCGATGGTCCCGCGATTGGGCGCGAAGGAAGTCGAGGCGCTCGGCTACAAGACCTGTTGCTTCTATGTGCAATCGCTGATGGCCGCCGCCAAGACCATGCAGGAGGTGCTGGCCGAGATCCGCAAAACCGGCAGCGCCGAGACCATCGAAAAACGCATGATCGGCTTCGAGGAACTCTGGGACATAAACGACATGGCTTCGATCCGCGAGATGGAGCGCAAATATGCCGTTTGATCCGGTCCGCCTGGAACTGATCAAGAACGCAATCGGATCGGTCGTCGACGAAATGCTGCTGACCGTCGTGCGCATCGCCTATTCCTCGATCATGAAGGACACGATGGACCTCTCCAGCGCGTTCTGCGACCGCAGCGGCCGCATGATCGCGCAAGGTCTTTCGCTGCCGCTGCATCTGGGCTCGATTCCCGACGCGATGGAGGCGGTCCTGGCCGAATACGGTGACGCGATAGCCGAAGGCGACGTCTACATCCTGAACGACCCCTATCACGGCGGCATGCACCTGCCGGACATCTTCATGTTCAAGCCGGTATTCGTCGATGGCACCTTGTTCGGCTACGCCATTCTGGTGGCCCATCACAACGATATGGGCGGCCGTGTACCCGGTTCGAGCGCCGCCGATTCAACCGAGATTTTTCAGGAGGGACTCCGCATTCCCGTGGTCAAGCTGTACGACCGCGGCAAAGCCAACGACACGATGTACAAGCTGCTCGGGCTCAACGTCCGGCAGCCCGAGGTCGTTCTGGGCGATGTGCGGGCCCAGCTCGCCGCGTGCGACATCGGCGAGCGCGGAATGCAGGACCTGGCCGCACGCTACGGCGTCGATGAACTGGAGCAGTCGTTCGACGCCTTGCTCGATTACAGCGAACGCGGCGCGCGGGCAACACTGCGCGCGATCCCGGACGGCGTCTACCGCTTCACCGATTATCTGGATGACGACGGCGTCAACTTCAACCAGCCGGTCCGCGTCCAGGTCGCACTGCATATCGAGGGCGATTCGCTGACCGTCGATTTCGCCGGCACCTCGCCCCAGGTCGAAGGCGCGATCAATTCCACCTTGTCGTTCGCCAAATCCGCGATCTATTTCGTGATCCGTTCGATCATGGTCGAGGATGTGCCAAACAACGCCGGTTTCTTCCGGCCGATCAAGGCGGTCGCCGAACCGGGCAGCCTGGTCAACCCGCTTCCGCCCGGCGCGTGTGCTGCGCGCGGCGTCACCGGTTTTCGCGTCATCGACGCCCTTGTCGGCGCGCTGGCCCAGGCGGTCCCCGAGCGCATCCGCGCGCCGGGCGAGGGTGGCACCACCAGTTACAGCATCGCCGGCTACGACCGCAATGGGACCTATTCCCAGTTCCGCGAGGCCATCATGGGCTGCTGGGGTGCGGGCGCGAACCGCGAAGGCATCGACGGTGTCGCCAACCCGGCCGCGAATATCTCCAACGCGCCCATCGAAGCGGTGGAGAACAGCGCGCCGATCCGCGTCGAGCGTTACGAACTGGTCACGGACAGCGGCGGTCCGGGGCAATGGCGCGGCGGCATGGCGGTGTTGCGCGAACTGCGCTATCTCGGCGACAACGCGCGGCTGCAACTTCGTTCGGACCGCCGCGACCATCCACCCTTCGGCGTGAAGGGCGGTCGGGCGGGCACGCCGTCCCGGAACCTGTTCGACAATGGCCCCGGCGCGGATGGGAACGCGGACTGGGTGGACCTGGCGACCAAGTTCGTTCGTCCGATTCGCACCGGTCAGGCGATCCGCCACACCACCGCCGGCGGCGGCGGCTATGGCGACCCGTTCCAGCGTCCGCCCTGGCGCGTGCTCGACGACGTCTACAATGGCAAGGTGAGTCCGGCGGCGGCGGCGCGCGATTACGGCGTCGCGGTCAGCGGCCCGCCCTGGCGCGTCGACACCGCGAAAACCGAAGCTCTTCGTTGCGCGCGCGCGGCAACGGCGGCCGATGAATAACGCGGCGGTGCCTGGCGTACGGGTCGGCGTCGATATCGGTGGAACCTTTACCGATCTGGTGATCCTGACGCCCGATGGCCGTCTTGAAAAACGCAAGATTCCCTCGACTCCCGACGACTACGCGGAGGCGATCATCGCCGGCATACTCGATGCGCTCGGTGGCGCCGGCGGGAAAATTGAAACACCGATCGCGGAGATCGTGCATGCGACCACCGTCGCGACCAACGCGATCCTTGAACGCCGGGGGGCGCGCACCGCGCTGATCACGACCGAAGGCTTCCGCGACGTGCTGGAACTGCGCCGAATTCGCATTCCGTTTTCCTACGATCTCGATTGGGAAAAGCCGCCGCCGCTGGCCGGACGCGCGCTTCGCTTCGAAGTGAGGGAGCGCCTGGATCATCGGGGTGCGGTGCTGACGCCGCTCGATCTCTCGGGCCTCGATGCCATCGCGCGGACCTGCAGGGAAGAAGAGGTCGCCGCGATCGCGATTTGTTTTCTGCATTCCTACCGCAACCCGGACCACGAGCGGCGGGTCCGCGACGCCATCGCGCGCCGGTTGCCGGTGGTCCATATCTCGCTGTCTTCGGATATTCTGCCGGAGTTGCACGAATTCGAACGCACCAGCACGACGGTCGTGAACGCGTATGTGGCGCCCCTGATCGGGCGGTATCTGGAAAACCTTCGCCGGCGGCTGGAGGAGATCGGCACGGCGGCGCCGATCTTCGTGATGCAGTCGAATGGCGGGCTGGTTCCCGCCGGCACGGCGGCGGAGCGGCCGGTCTTGATCATCGAGTCGGGTCCGGCCGCCGGGGTGATCGCGGCGATGCGCGCCGCGCGCGAAATCGGTCACGATAATGTCATCACGCTCGATATGGGCGGCACAACCACCAAGGCGTCGATCATCGAAGACGGCCAAATTCTGCGCGCGCGGGATTATGAGGTCGGCGGTCCGGTGTCGGTGAGCAGCCGGCTGATGCGCGGCGGCGGTTACCTGCTGCGTATTCCGGTAATTGACATATCGGAAGTCGGCGCCGGCGGCGGTAGCATCGCCGCGATTGATAGCGGCGGCGCGCTTCGGGTCGGACCGCACAGCGCCGGCGCCGCCCCCGGACCCGCCTGTTATGGCCGCGGCAACACGCAGCCTACCGTGACCGACGCCAACCTTGTCCTCGGCTTTCTGCATGACGGTTCGCTTGCCGGGGGCGCGCTGCCGGTTGATCGCGGCTTGGCCAAATCGGCGGTGCAATCGGCGGTCGCCGGTCCCGCCAACCTGTCGTTGCTCGAGGCCGCGCACGGCATTCATATGATCGCCAATTCCAACATGGTCCGCGCGATCAAAACCGTTTCGGTCGAGCGTGGCCGCGACCCCACCGATTTCGCGATGATGGCGTTCGGCGGGGCGGGACCGATTCACGCCGCTGGCGTGGCCGAGGCGCTCCGGATCCGCCGCATTATCGTGCCGCCGGCCCCGGGTCTGTTCAGCGCCTTCGGATTGCTTCGCGCCGAAGTGGAACACCATACCGCGCGCACGGTGCTCACCGCGACCGCCGATGCCAGGTTCGATGCGCTACAGTCGATTATCGACGAAATGGCGGATAGCCTGAAACAGCGCATCCGCGCCGAGGGGCTGGCCGAAGAGACCATCGATTTTTCCGCCCTTGCCGATATGCGCTATCTGGGCCAATCGTCCGAACTGATGGTGCCGTTGTCCGAATTGCGCATCGGCGACGCGGTCCTACGCGCCGCGGAAGACGCGTTCGAGGTCGAGTACGAACGCCTTTTCGGCCACCGCGCCGATCACCGGGCGTTCGAACTGGTCAATATTCATGTGATCGCCACGATCGATCGCGGCGTCGAACACGGCGCGTGCTGGGATGGCGACGCGGATGATGACAGTGTGGCGGGCCGCCACCGCTCGGTATATTTCGGACCGGAGGCGGGATCGCGCGAAACCGCCATTGTGTCGCGCCGGGCGCTTGGCGTGGACCCGCGCGACGGGCCGATTATCGTCGAGGAATACGATTCAACCGTCGTCGTTCCGCCGGGATGGCGGGCGTGGCGCGACGGCCAAGACAACATAATCATCGACTTTGCCGAAGCGGCGGATTGAATCGCCGGCGGAAAATTCATTTCGCGGCTTGGGCCAAGGCGCGGACGCGGTCCATGAGCGGCTTGATCGAAGGGGCGTCCTCCACGGTGGCGACGGCGTCAATCAACGGCGCCAAGGCGCTGACCGGAATTCCGGCTTCCTCGGCAAGCCGTCCGGCCCCGTCCACGGCACTTTCCCAGGTCAGGTTGTAGGCGCCTTCTCCTTCGGCTTCTTTCCATTCAAGGGTCCGGCCATCCGCAAGCGCGACCCTTATCGCGGGTTCGTAACGGTCCCGAGATTCATCGGCGATAACACGGACCCGCGCCATGGTTTCGCCGAACCGGGCGTTGTCGAAATCTTGCAGCGCCTGGAAGGTCACGGTCCCCGCATGCCAGGCGATCGCGGCGAGGCATGGCGCGCTCATGAAGGCCTGCGCCCGCCGGGTCACGGGCCCGGCATGGCGCACGCCGACGAAATTGGCCTCGAAGGGATGCATGCGAATTTCGATCGCGTCGGGCGCAGCACCCTCGGCCTGTTGGCGCAAATCGGCGATGCCGCGCACGATGCCGCGGTGGAACTGGCAGATCGGATACGGCTTGTAGGTTACGGCGTCCATTTCGAAGACAGTGCCGAGATCGGCGGTCAGCCGCCGGCCGTGGTCGGCGTCGTCACCGGCGAAGGCGCGAAAGAATCCGGCCTCCCCGTCGAGCGCATCGGCGGTGGCAACCATGCCTTCGTCGGCCAATCCCGCCGCGTCGATGCCGTTGCGCGCGGCAAATCCGGCCTCGATGACGTATTCGCTGGTGCCCGAGGCAACGAAGGCGCGCAGCCCGCCGGCAAAATTGGCGGCCAGCGACAAGGCGTTCGCCATGCGTGGCGCGTCCAGGCCGAACAGGCGGCCGGCCGCCGCCGCCGCGCCGAAAACGCCGTATACCGGCGTGGTGCGGAAGCCGCGCCGGCTGATCGCAGCGCCGTGGTCGCGACCGATCCGGAGCGCTACTTCGTAACCGGCGACCACGGCCGCGAGCAGCGCC
>PTKA01000092.1 GCA_002937525.1 Alphaproteobacteria bacterium MarineAlpha10_Bin3 | reverse complement strand
AGGAACGCCTTCAGCGTGCGCTCGTTTTCGCGCATCGCTTGAGAGAACGCAACAAGCGGATGACCGAGCCCGCGAATATCCGCCGCACTGGCCGGACCGGCCCGGGCGGCGCGGGCCTCGGTTTCGCCAATCGCGTCTTCCACCATCTCACCGATCAGCCGGCGCACCATTTCATGCACAAGGCGGGATTCGGCGGCATCGGGATAGCTTAGCCGCACCGCATCCAGGACCGCGGCGACATGCGGAACCGCGTCCAGGTCGTGGGTGCTGAAAACCCCGGCGCGCAGCCCGTCATCCAGATCGTGGTTGTTATAGGCGATGTCATCGGCGATGGCGGCGATTTGCGCCTCCGGCCCGGCAAATTTGCCCAGTTCCAGATCGAATGCGCGATCCAGCGCGGCGATGGTCGGCAACGGGTCGGCAACCGGGCCGTTATGCTTGATTAGCCCTTCCAATGTTTCCCAACACAGGTTGAGCCCATCGAAGGCGGCGTAGCGGTTCTCCAGCATGGTCAGGGTCCGCAAGGTCTGTTCGTTATGATCGAAGCGGCCAAGCGCACCCATCGCCAGATCCAGCGCCTCTTCGCCGGCATGACCAAAGGGCGGGTGGCCGATATCGTGCGCCAGCGCCAGCGCCTCGCACAGATCTTCGTCGAGACCGAGCGCCCGGCTCAGCGCCCGTGCGATCTGGGCGACTTCCAGGCTGTGGGTCAGCCGGGTGCGGTAATGATCGCCTTGCGGGGCAATGAAGACCTGGGTCTTGTGCTTGAGGCGGCGGAAGGCGGCCGAATGGATGATCCGGTCGCGGTCGCGCTGGAACGGCGTGCGGCGGCGGCTTTCAGGTTCCGCGTGCAGGCGGCCCCGGCTTTGCGCCGCCATGGTTGCATAACGGACAAGCGCGGCGTTCACGGAATCCTGTCCTCGTCGAGTTTTATCCAATTGAAATGCCTCTTTAGCGCCTTACATAGGCTGTGGTATAGTGCGCTTGTCCCACTGGAGAAAAGCATGTCCGATCCGTTTGCCACCGAAACTTCCAAGGCGGAAGCCAGCTTCACGATTTCCGACGCCGCCCGGACGCGTCTGTTGCAGATTTTCGCCCAGGAAGACAAGCCGGATGCGATGCTGCGGGTCAAGGTGTCGGGCGGCGGCTGCGCCGGCTATCAGTACGGCTTCGATTTCGAATCCACAATTGCCAAGGACGATTTCGTGTTCGGCGACGATGCCGTCAAGGTCGTCGTCGATACCGTTTCGATGGGTTTCCTGAGCGGCGCGGAAATCGATTTCGTGAACGACATGATCGGCGCGGCGTTCCAGATCAAGAACCCCAACGCGGTCACGTCCTGCGGTTGCGGCACATCGTTTTCCACCTGACGCCGCGTGAAAATCGCCACGTTCAACGTCAATTCAGTCAAGGCGCGCCTGCCCCGGTTGCTCGAATGGCTTGAAGATTCCCGGCCCGATATCGTTCTGCTGCAGGAAACCAAGACGGTTTCGGCGGAATTTCCCAGGCTCGAAATCGACGCTCTTGGCTACAACATCGAAACCCATGGCCAGAAGAGCTACAACGGCGTGGCTATCCTGTCGCGCGCGCCGATTGAAGATGTCATGTGCGGCCTGCCGGGTGACCGAGGCGACGAGCAGGCGCGCTATATCGAAGCCACGATAGCCGGCATACGGGTCGCCTCGATCTATCTGCCGAACGGCAACCCGACCGATTCGGACAAATTCCCCTACAAACTGGCCTGGATGGACCGGCTTATCGCCCATGTCCGCGACACGCTGTTGCCAGCCGAACAGCCCTTCGTCCTGGGCGGCGACTACAATGTCGTGCCCAGCGACGACGACGTGTACGACCCGCAAGGCTGGGCCGACGACGCGCTGTGCCGGCCCGAATCCCGGGCCCGGTTCCGGACCATCCTGAATTTCGGCGTCACCGAGGCATGGCGCGCCTTGCACCGCGAAATCGGCGCCTACAGTTTCTGGGACTATCAGCGCGGCCGATGGTCACGCGACGAAGGCGTGCGCATCGACCATCTGCTGCTCTCGCCGCAGGCCGCCGACCGGCTGGTCGCCTGCGAAATCGACCGCGCGCCGCGGGGCAAGGAAAAAGCCTCCGACCACACCCCGGTCTGGTGCGAACTCGCCGACGCCGCCTGAAACCAAAGAATGGCGATCAAATATCCGCGTAGATGTGGGTTTCGGCCCTGGCGCCGGGATGGGTCACGGCACCCTTGAACGCCGGGCCAACGGTCTGGGCGTATTTCCACAGCGCGCCGGATTGGTAGTCGTGCTGGCGCGGCGTCCATTTCTTGCGCCGTTCGGCCAACTCGTCGTCGCTCAGCGCCACGTCGATGGTTCCCGCTTCGGCGTCGATGCTGATGATATCGCCGTTTTCCAGCAGGGCAATCGGCCCGCCTTCGGCGGCTTCCGGACCGACATGGCCGATGCAGAAACCCCGCGTCGCGCCAGAAAACCGGCCATCGGTGATCAGCGCCACCGTGTCGCCAACCCCCTGGCCATACAGCGCCGCCGTGGTCGACAGCATCTCGCGCATGCCGGGGCCGCCCTTGGGACCTTCATAGCGGATGACAAAGACATCGCCTTCGGAATATTCGCGGTTCTTGACCGCCGCGAAGGCGTCTTCCTCGCAATCGAAGATCAGCGCCGGGCCGGTGAATTGCTGTTTTTCCATGCCCGCCACCTTCACGATCGCCCCTTCGGGCGCAAGGTTGCCCTTCAGCCCGACGACGCCGCCGGTCGGCGTAATTGGCTTGGCGGTCGAATAGATCACGTCCTGATCGCCCGGCACTGTCACGCCTTCCAGATTCTCGCCCAGCGTCTTGCCGGTGACGGTCATGCAATCGCCGTCCAGGTAACCGCCATCGAGCAAGGCGCGCATCAGTACCGGCACCCCACCGATCTTGTACATATCCATCGCCACATAACGGCCGCCCGGCTTCAGATCGGCGATATAGGGGGTGTCGCGGAAGATATCGGCGACATCGAACAGATCGAAATCGATGCCACATTCATGGGCGATGGCCGGCAAATGCAACGCGGCATTGGTCGATCCGCCGGACGCAGCAACAATGCGCGCGGCATTGATCAAGGCCGCCTTGGTCACGATATCGCGCGGCCGGATATTTTTCTCCAGCAGGTTCATCACCGCCCGGCCAGATGCTTCGGCATAGGCGTCGCGAGATTCATAGGGTGCCGGTGCGCCGGCCGAGCCGGGCAGCGCCAGCCCCATCACTTCGGACACGCAAGCCATGGTGTTGGCGGTGAACTGGCCGCCGCACGATCCCGCCGACGGACAAGCGACACATTCGATGGCGTGCAATTCGGCATCGTCAATGGCGCCGGCGCTGTGCTGGCCGACCGCCTCGAACACGTCCTGTACGGTCAAATCGCGGCCTTTATAGCGGCCCGGCAGGATCGACCCGCCATACATGAAGACCGCCGGCACGTTGAGCCGCACCATGGCCATCATCATGCCGGGCAGCGTTTTGTCGCAGCCGGCCAGCGTGACCAGGCCGTCATAGCAATGGCCGCGCATGGTCAGTTCCACCGAATCGGTGATCAGGTCGCGGCTGGCGAGCGAACTTTTCATCCCGGCATGCCCCATGGCGATGCCGTCGGTGACGGTGATGGTGGTAAATTCGCGCGGCGTACCCTTGGCCGCCTTGACGCCGATCTTAACCGCCTGGGCCTGCCGCGAGAGCGAAATATTGCACGGCGCCGCCTCGTTCCAGCAGGTCGCGACGCCGATGAAGGGCTGGGCGATTTCTTCTTCGGTCATCCCCATGGCGTAATAATACGAGCGGTGCGGCGCGCTTTCCGGTCCGACCGAAACATAGCGGCTGGGCAGTTTCGATTTATCAATGGCCATGACGATTTCCTTCGCTCTACCTGAATTCAGTGCGGCGCAGCATAGTCGGCTAGCCGTTGTGATTCTAGGCTTCCGGTGGGGTGGAATTCTCGTACAAACGGATTTTTTCGATGACCGGCGCACTGCCCTGACGCACCAGTTCAAGAAGCCGGTCCACGGCGGCCTGTTCCTCCATTGCGCCGCCGGGCAGTGCGCTGGCTTCGACCGTGACGGCGAACCGCTGCGCCAGCAGCCAGGTGTAGAACCCAAGGTCGCTCTCGCGGAACGCGGTTCCCAGGACACAGGCCGCACAGACCTCCAGCGTCACCGGCAATGCGTCATATTCCTTCATACCGGCCCCGGAACCGGCTTCAAGATCGGCGACGACGACGCTATCGCCAGGGTTTTGGGCGATCTTGATCGCGCCGTCCGGATCGCGGCCGCGAAACAGCTCAGCGACGAAGCGGGCATCCGTGGTCATGTAATCGAACCTGAAATCGCCGCATAGCGCGTCATGGGAAATCAGCACCGGCGCCGGCTGAAATGTCCGGCTTGCATAACCGGACGGGGTCTTGAAATACAATGTGGTCGGGTCCTGGCGCGCCGATTGCGGCGGATCGCACAAGAACAGATTGCGGCAATGGGGGTGTAGATTCTGGGCGATAAAGGCGACAAGAGACGCAGCATCCACATCGATCCGGGCAGGCGAAATCGCGGCGAAATTGCGCAACGCATCGTGGCGCACCGCTTCATGGGCGCGCGTCGTACAGGCCATCACCACCGCGTAGCCGTCATCGACGAACGCCGAAGCAGCGCTGAAGCATTGGTTGCTGTAAATGCCGGACGCGGTAATGAAGCTCAGATCGGCGCCGATATGCCAGGCGCGCAGCGCCGAACATAATTGCGCGCCGCCACAGCACCAGCGGTCCGAATTAACGAAAGCCTTGGCGGAATCTTCCGGCAATACGGCTTGGGGAATAATGTTGAACTGCAAGGCCGCGTGTTGGGCGGCGGCAATGCCGGCGGCGCTGGTTTCAATCGATTTGCGGTCCGCCGCGGTTGTGTAGATGTCCAAGATGACTTTTCGGTCGCGCGCGCAACGCGGAATATTGCCCTCGGCCATCAGGCTTGGCAGCCCGTAATACAGAAAATCGCGGACATAGTCCGCGCCCCAGACCGACACGTTCAGCAGCAAAGGCCGCCGTCCGCCCGGCCCCTGGCGGCCAGAGGCACGGATGCGGGCCTGTTTCGCTTCAAAATATTCCAGCATTCCCAGCATATGGGCCATTGCATCGGAATGTTGCGTCGCCAGGGCCAGTTGCAAAATCGCCATCGCCGCCACAATGTGGCCCCGGCGGATGAATTCCTGGGCGAAGGACAGTTTTTGTTCCGGCGTCAGCAGCGCATGCAGGGCCGCGTCCTGGGCGTCGCCCAACAGCCCCAGCCCGGTATAGTGCAGCGCGCGGTCCAGCCGGTCGAGCTTGATGCAGACATAGGCAAACCCGGCATGAAACGATACCTGGCCTGGATCCTGAAAGATGGCGATATCGCGGCCCAGTTCCGGCAGGATCCGGTTCAACAGATCGCGTGCCGGCGCGACTTCGTTCGCCGCAAGGTGGCGTTCGATCCGGTCGGCTACATGCGCTGCCTCGCTGGACATGCTAGCGCCGGGCGCTCACGCAAAATGCGCCGTTCTCCATCCGCACGACGCCGTCCGCATCGGCGTAGGCTTGCGCCGCCCGCGCCACGGCGCGCCATGCCGCTTCGCGGCGGTTGCTCGGAAAATGGGCGATGCGCGCCGCCAACGGCACCGAACGTTCGCGGCGCATCCGCGCATATTCATCGCAGGACTGGAAAACGAAATGGATCGGCACCCATTCGCCGCGTACATCGCTAAAACCGGCGGCTTCCACCCGGGCCATTAAGTCATCCACATCGGCCAGCCCGAACGGCGTCCCGGCCCCTTCGTCGGGCGGCGGCATATCCAGATGCGCCAGCACCACGCGGCCGCTCAAGGACAGTGCGGGCGCATTGTCGGCCGGCCCCCACACCGCCGCGACCAACCGGCCGCCGGGCTTGAGCGCGGCATGAAACCCGCGCAACGGGACTGCGACATCGCCCATGAACATGAGGCCCCAGCGGCACAGGACGCTATCGAAGGATTTAGCCGGCACGTCCAGCGCGGCGGCGTCGCCCTCGCCAAAGACGATATTGCCAAGCCCCAGTTCGCGCACCCGTTCGCGCGCAAAGTCGAGCATTCCAGCGGAGAGATCGACGCCCTCGACATGGCCGCCGGGGCCGACCTTGCGGGCCGCCGTCACCGCCGGCTCGCCCAGTCCGGTCGCCACGTCCAGCACCCGGTCGCCGGGACCGACCGCGGCCAGTT
>PTKA01000091.1 GCA_002937525.1 Alphaproteobacteria bacterium MarineAlpha10_Bin3 | reverse complement strand
GTGCCGTGTCCGGCAGCGCGTCGATTACCCGCTCGATCGTGTCCGGGGTGACGAAGGGCCGGGCCGCATCGTGGATCAAGACGTTGGTGGGGGCGAGGTTGCGCAGACTTTCCAGCCCGTTACGCGCCGACTCCTGGCGCGTCGCGCCGCCATCGACCGGCGCCAGCAGATTGAACGCCGCCGTCGCCACCGCATAGAGGTCCGCGTCGTCGCGATGGATCACGACGCGGATCGCGTCGATGCGCGGATGGGCCGCGAACGGCGCAATCGTGCGCTGCAATAGGGATTCGCCGCCCAGCATCCGGTATTGCTTGGGTATGCCGCCGCCGGCCCGCTTGCCGCGGCCACCGGCGACGATCAACGCCACGGTTTGGGTCATTGTTCCTCTCAAACTCGCCGGCATTTTGACGCCATCGCGCTGAAATGCCAAGCGCGGACAAGATGGCGGTGCGCTATCCGATGGGATATAAATGGACCATGGATTTCATCGATAACGCGCTCATCGCCAACCTCGCGGCGCTGTTTGCCCTGATTCCAGCGGCGCTGGCGGCGTTTCGGGCGCAACCGGCCCGCGATGCGGCGTTTTGGTGGCTGTCCGCCGTCGCGTTCGCTGGACCGCTGGCGTGGAGTATTACGCATATTTCCGGCATGTGGCCGACCGGTTTGTCGGCCGCGCTTTGGATCATGATTGCCGCCTGCATGGCGCTGTATCTTGTCTTGTCGCGGTGGATGGAAAGCGTGTGGCGGCTGGCGCCATTGTTGCTGCCTTATCTTTGCCTGGTCGGCGTGGTCGCCACCATCTGGGAGGAGGCGCCGGGCCGTCCGTTGCAGATGGCGGCCCTTCCGGCCTGGATCGAGGCGCATATTGCACTTTCGGTGCTGACCTACGCGTTGCTGACTCTGGCCGCCGTCGCCGGCACCGCGGCATTGCTGCGTGAACGGGCCTTGAAGACCAAACATCCAACCCGCCTGACCGCCCAGCTTCCCGCCATCGCCGACGCCGAACGAATGCAGGTGCGGCTGCTCATCGTCACCGAGATCATGCTGGGTTTGGGGCTGGTCTCCGGGATCGCGGTACAAATCTATGAAACCGGCGGAATGCTCGCTTTCAACCATAAAATCCTGCTGTCGGTCGGCGCCTTCGTGGTGATTGGCGCCTTGCTGATCGCGCATTTTCGCACCGGTGTTCGCGGGCGGCGGATTTCGCGCATGGTTTTGCTCGCCTATCTGCTTGTTACATTGGGCTATCCGGGCGTCAAATTCGTCACCGATGTCCTGCTTGCCTGATTTTACCAGGAACCGGTTGAAAGAGTGGCCGGATTAACGGTATGCTTATTTTTTAAGCACGAATAGAATTGCCTAACATATGAGCATAATGATCGGCGAACTTGTTTTCGACGCGCCTGTTTTCCTGGCGCCCATGTCCGGGGTGACCGATTTACCGTTTCGCCGCCTGGCGCGGCAGCTCGGCGCGGGGCTGGAAACCTCGGAGATGATCGCCTGCCGCGAGGCGATCCAGCGCAGTGCCGTGTCGCGCAAGAAGGCGGCGCGCGCCAACCACAACGCCGCGATGGCGGTTCAGCTTGCCGGGCATGACCCCGATATCATGGCCGAGGCGGCGAAAATCTGTGCCGACGAAGGGGCGGATATTATCGATCTGAATTTCGGTTGTCCGGCCAAGAAGGTGGTCGGCAAGCAATCCGGCTCGGCCCTGATGCGCGACGAGCGTCACGCCGCGCGGATTCTCGAAGCGGTGGTGTCGGCGGTCGATGTTCCGGTCACCTTGAAGATGCGCACCGGGTGGGACGACGCCAATCGCAACGCACCCGCGTTGGCATATATTGCGCAGGAATGTGGCATTCGTCTGGTGACCGTGCATGGCCGCACCCGGGCGCAGCGCTATCGCGGCCAGGCGGACTGGCGGTTCATTCGCCGGGTCAAGCAGGCGGTCCGTATTCCGGTCGTGGCCAATGGCGATATCACGTCTCTCGAAGATGTGCGGCGTTGCCTGGAACAATCGGGCGCCGACGGCGTCATGATCGGTCGTGGGGCTTGCGGCCGGCCGTGGTTCATCCGACAGGCGGTACGGTTTCTGGCCACCGGGGTGGCCGACCCGGCGCCGTCGCTGGCCGAACAGAGCCATATCGTGCTCGACCATTTCGACGCCATGCTGGAACATCATGGGCTGCATAGGGGGCTGCGGAATTTTCGCAAGCATATATCGTGGTATTCCAATGGGCTGAAAAATTCCGCCCGGTTCCGGAGCCATGTCTACGCACTCGACCGGGCCGACCGGGTGCGCACCGCCATCGGCGATTTCTACGCCGCTGCGATGGACGATATGGCCGATGCCGCCTGATTCGCCGGCTATGCCGATGGAGCCGATGGAGCCGATGGAGCCGATGGCCCAGGCGGCGATTCTCAATGCCCTGGCCGCGCCGGTGGTGGTAATTGACGGCCAGGATGACGTCGTCTTCGTGAACCTTGCGGCGGAAAGCTTCCTGCGGGCCAGTGCCGCGGCCCTTGTCGGCGTCAATTTGCAGAATATCATTCCGCAGGACAGCCCGGTCCTGGCCCTGGTGCATAAGGTACGGGCCACCGGAAACAGCATGTCGCAATATGACGTGCGCCTGACCACGCCCCGCATCGGCGATCACGCGGTGACCATCGACGGCGCCGCGTTGGGCGACCGTCCGGGCCATGTTGTGCTGACCTTGCAAGCCCGTTCGGTTGCCGGGCGAATCAGTCGGTCAATGAGTTATCGCGGCGCCGGGCGGTCGGTCAGCGCCATGGCCATGATGCTGGCGCATGAGATCAAGAATCCACTGTCGGGCGTGCGCGGCGCAGCACAATTGCTGGAACTGAACGTCGATGCCAAGGACCGGGAGCTGACCCGCTTGATTGTCGAGGAAACCGACCGGATCTGCGCGCTGGTCGATCGCATGGAGATTTTCGTCGATAGCCCCAGGATCGAGCGCGGCGCGGTCAACATTCATGCCGTTCTACATCACGTGTCGCGCCTGGCGAAGGCCGGATTCGGCAGCAAGACCCGTATTATCGAGGCCTATGACCCTTCCTTGCCGCCGGCCTATGGCAATCACGATCAACTGGTCCAGGTGTTTCTCAACCTGGTTAAAAACGCGGTTGAGGCGGCGCCCGATCCGGATGGCGAAGTGGTGATATCGACCGCGTTCCAGCAAGGCATACGGCTTTCCGCGCCGAGCAGCGACGGGCAGATTCACCTGCCGCTGGTGGTATCGGTCCGTGACAATGGGGATGGCGTGCCGGAGGAACTGCGCCGCCAAATATTCGATCCGTTCGTCACCACCAAGCCTGGCGGCACCGGTTTGGGATTGGCCCTGGTGGCCAAGCTGGTCGGCGATCACGGTGGGATCATCGACCTTGAATGCGGCAAGCAGTGGACCGAATTTCGCGTCATGCTGCCAATGATGACGGCTTACGATGGCTGAAACAGTGTCGCTTCGCGGTTCGACAATTCTCATCGCCGATGATGACCCCGGCATTCGCACGGTGTTGAGCCGCGCGTTGGGACTACTCGATTGCGACATCCGCACGACCGGCACTGCCGCCACCCTGTGGCGCTGGGTGAGCGAGGGACTGGGCGATCTGGTCATTACCGATGTGGTCCTGCCCGACGAAAACGGTCTCGATCTGATTCCACGCATCGCCAAGATTCGGCCCGAACTGCGCGTCATCGCCATGAGTGCGCAAAATACCCTGTTGACCGCGGTGCGGGCCAATGAGAGCGGCGCGTTCGAGTATTTGCCAAAACCGTTCGATCTTAACGAGCTGGCGACCATCGTGACCCGGGCGCTGACCGAACGGGTTGCGCGGCAACCGAGCGAGGGCCCCCCCGATAGCGAAGGCGAGGATCTGCCGCTGATCGGGCGGTCGCCCGCGATGCAGGATATCTACCGGGCGCTGGCCCGGCTGATGGGGACCGATCTGAACGTCCTGATCACCGGAGAGACCGGCACCGGCAAGGAACTTGTCGCCCGGGCGCTGCATGATTATGGCAAGCGCCGGAACGGCCCGTTTGTCGCCATCAACATGGCTGCGATCCCGCGTGAGTTGATCGAAAGCGAATTGTTTGGGCATGAAAAGGGCGCGTTCTCGGGCGCCACCAGCCGTACCGCCGGGCGGTTCGAGCAGGCCGACGGCGGCACGTTGTTTCTTGACGAGATCGGCGACATGCCGCTTGAGGCCCAGACCCGGCTGTTGCGCGTCCTGCAGGACGGCACCTTCACCACGGTCGGCGGCCGCACGCCATTACGCACCGATGCCCGGATCGTTGCCGCGACGCATCGCGATCTGCGTCAATATGTGTCCCAGGGCCTGTTTCGCGACGACCTTTATTACCGGCTGAACGTGGTGCCGTTGCGCTTGCCGCCGCTGCGCCAGCGGGCCGAGGATATTGCGGACCTGGTGCGCCATTTTCTGACCCGGAACGAAGCCGAGGGATTACCGGCAAAAACGCTGAGCCCGGAAGCATTGGCGCGACTGCGGGAATATCGCTGGCCGGGCAATGTGCGGGAACTCGAAAACCTGATCCGCCGGATCGCGGCGCTGTATTCAGAGGTTCGAATCGGCGCCGATGTGATCGAATCCGAACTCGCCGATGCGGAACAAATTGCCGGGGAAGCGGTGGCGCCGCGCGGCGAAAGCCTTTCCGAGGCGGTCGAGCGCCATATGCAGGCCTATTTCGACGCCCATGGCGACGCCTTGCCGGCACCGGGAATCTATGAGCGGGTGCTGCGAGAGGTCGAGCGGCCGCTCATCACGCTCTGCCTTGGTGCGACCCGGGGCAATCAGATCCGCGCGGCGGCGCTGCTGGGCTTGAACCGGAACACGCTGCGCAAAAAAATTCGCGAGTTGGACATCCCAATCCAACGCGGCGTAAAATGAGCGCCTGCACCGCTTATTGAGAGATGACCGCGGATGACCGTTGCCGAACCGGCGAATAAATTGCCGCGTGGCGTGAGGCGCCGAATTGGCGCGTGGTCGGCGCGGTTGCGTCTCGGCCGCTATCTGGCGCTGTCGCTGGCTGTTGCGGCGATCGGGGCCGGCATTACGACCTATGTCCTGTTGACCCAGGCCGCTTTTCAGCTCGACGCCGATTCGGTGCTGATCCTGCTCAATATCGACCTTGTGATCCTGTTGCTGCTCGGGATTGTCATCGCCCGCCATATGGTCAAAATCTGGAGCGACCGGCGGCGCGGCTCGGCCGGATCGAGGCTGCATATCAGGTTGGCGCTGCTGTTCGGTCTGATTTCAGGCGCACCGGCGATAATCATGGCGGTGTTTTCCATTCTATTTTTCAATTTTGGCATCGAATCCTGGTTCAGCGACCGGGTCCGCACCGCGCTGAGCGCCTCGGCAGCGGTCGCCGACGCCTATGTGGCTGAACACAAGCGCAATATCATCGCCGACGCGCTGCGCATGGCGCGCGATCTGGATCGCCAGGCGGGGATCCTTGCCTTCAATCAGGCCCGCCTTATCAAAGTGGTCAACCTGCAGGCGCGGGTCCGCCAGCTGACCGAAGCAGTGGTGTTCACGGGGGACGGAAAGGTCATTGCCCGATCCGGTCTCACCGGCGCATTGGAGTTCGAGCCGGTGCCGCCGGATGCGTTCCGGCGCGCGCAAGAAGGCGAAGTCGCGGTGCTGACCAGCGCCAACGAGAACCGGGTTCGCGCCCTGCTTCGCCTGACCAGTTTCATCGACACCTATCTCTATGTCGGCCGTTTCGTCGACGCCACCGTGCTTGGCTATTCGCAACGCACCAAGGGCGCCGTGGATCAGTTCGAGAGTCTGGAAATCAACCGCGCCGATTTGCAGGTCTCTTTCGCAATGATTTTCGTTGTGATCGCCCTGTTATTGTTGCTTGCCGCGGTATGGGTCGGGCTTAATGTCGCGACCAGCCTGTCGCAGCCCGTCAGCGCGTTGATTTCCGCGACCGAAAAGGTCCGCGCCGGTAATTTGTCGACACGGGTCCCCGTCACCGGACCCGATAACGACGAGATCAGCGTGCTCGGCCGCGCTTTCAACCGAATGACCAGCGATCTTGAAGGCAACCGGCGCGAATTGATCGAGGCGAATGAACAGATCGACGGGCGCCGTCAATTTACCGAAACCGTGCTGTCCGGTATCTCGGCCGGGGTTATCGGGCTCGACGCCAATGGGCGGATCACGCTGCCGAACAGCGCGTCGTCGGAATTGCTGGGGATGGAACTGGACCAGTTGCA
>PTKA01000090.1 GCA_002937525.1 Alphaproteobacteria bacterium MarineAlpha10_Bin3 | reverse complement strand
CATGTGCCGGGCGAAGACGACGACGCGCTCGACGACTGGATTGCGGATACCCGAAAGGAAGACAACCATGACTTCGGCGATTGAAATACGGCCATTGACGATCCATATCGGCGCGGAAATTTTCGGCGTCGATCTGTCAACGGCGTTGTCCGATGATGAGGTGGCGGCGATCCGGGCGGCGTTCTTGCAATGGAAGGTGATTTTCTTTCGCGGCCAGAACCTCGATCACAAGCAACATGTCGCCTTTGCCCGGCGGTTCGGCGAACCGACCATCGGCCACGCGGTCTATGGCCATGTCGAGGGCTATCCGGAGGTCTATTCCGTCGCCAAGCACCGCAACACGACCTATTACGTCGAGGAAATCGAAATTACGCCGTGGACCGGCTGGCACGCCGATATCACGGCGGCGATCAATCCGCCGATGGCGTCGATCCTGCGCGGGGTAACGATCCCGCCCCATGGCGGCGATACGCTGTGGACCAATCTCGCCGCCGCCTATGCCGGCCTGTCGCCGGTCATGCGGGGCATCGTCGATGGGTTGCGCGGCATTCACCGGTTCGGCGCGCCCAAAGAGGTCGATACCAGGGAGGACCACAAGGACATGATCGCCAGCCGCCGCATGGCGAGCGAACATCCGGTCGTGCGAATCCACCCTGAAACCGGCGAGCGGGTGCTGTATGTCAGCCCGTCCTATCTGAAATCCATCGCCGGCATGTCGCCGCGCGAGAGCCGCAAGATTCAAGAACTGTTGTGGGAACATGTCGTGCGCCCGGAATACACCGTCCGCTTCCGCTGGCAGGCCGGCGACATCGCCTTCTGGGACAACCGTTCGACCTGCCATATTGCGCCGCGCGATATCTTCCAGAGCGACGAGGACCGCCAGCTCTACCGCGTCACCCTGGTCGGCGACGTGCCGGTCGGCCCCGACGGCGCGCCCTCGACCGCGCTCGAAGGCGACCCGATCGCAGCACTGTAACGCCGCCGACCCTGCCCGAAACCGGCCCGTCCCGCGCCCGCGGTTTGCCGTTCCGGGCTGGTTGGCTACAATGACGGTGACGGTCGGCGCGTGTCGCCGATGCTCATGACGGGGGACGAGCGATGGATATGATGTTCAGCGACGCCGATCTGGTGTTTCGCGATGAGGTTAAGACCTTTTTTGCCGAAAATCTGCCGCCCGCCGTGGCCAATATCGTGCGCCGCACGCCCTCCTATGTCGCCAAGGACGACGTGGTCGCCTGGCAAAAGACCTTATACAAAAAAGGCTGGATTGCGCCCGGCTGGCCGGTGGAATATGGCGGCACCGGCTGGACGCCGATGCAGAAATTCATCTATGGCGAGGAATACCAGTCCGCCTATGCGCCCCGCCTCAGTTCGTTCGGGATCACCATGGTCGGCCCGGTCATCTATACGTTCGGCACCGACACGCAAAAAGCGCGCTACCTGGAAAAAATCCTCTCCGGCGACGAATATTGGTGCCAGGGTTATTCGGAACCGGGTTCGGGATCGGACCTCGCCTCGCTACAGACCCGCGCCGTGCTGGACGGCGACGAATATGTCGTCAACGGACAGAAAATCTGGACCAGCCAGGCGCACCGCGCCGACATGATCTTCTGCCTGGTGCGCACCAACCCGGACGTGAAAAAACAAGAAGGCATCAGCTTTTTGCTGATCGACATGAAGACGCCGGGGCTGAGCGTCAAGCCGATCATCACCATGGATGGCGGACATTACCTGAACGAAGTGTTTTTCGACGATGTCCGGGTGCCGGTCGAGAACCGCATCGCCGAGGAAAACAAGGGCTGGACCTACGCCAAGTTCCTGCTTGGCCATGAACGCACCGGCATCGCCGGGGTTTCCAAATCGAAGCAGGTGGTGGCCAAGGTCAAGCAGATCGCCGGAACCGAGCGCTCGGAAGGCGGTAAGCTGCTGGACGATGCCGATTACCGCAACCGGCTGTCGCGGATCGAAGTCGATCTGATGGCGCTGGAGATCACCAATCTGCGCATGATGGCGGCGATGGGTGCGGGCAAAACGCCGGGGCCGGAATCCTCGACCCTGAAAATTCGCGGCACCCAGATCGAACAGGAACTGAACGAGTTGCTGGTCGAGGCGCTGGGCTATTACGCGCTGCCCTATGACGCCAGCCAGGTGCGCCCCGACGTCAACGAGGCGCCGGTCGGTCCCGATTACAGCGTCGGCGTGATGAGCGAACGGCTGCTGCGCCGCGCCGCCTCGATCTATGGCGGGTCGAACGAAATCCAGAAGAACATCATCGCCAAGGCGATTCTGGGATTGTAACACCCATGAAGGACGAGGATTTCCAACCCCGCCGCAGCTTCATCTTCATGCCCGGCATCAGCCCGGAAATGTACCCCAAGGCGCTGGCGACCGGCGCCGATATCGTGTGCATCGACCTGGAAGACGCCATCGCGCCGCACCACAAGGCCGATGCGCGGACCAAAACAATGGCGCTGTTCGCAACGCCGCTTGGCGACCCGGATCTGGGTACCGGGGTCGAACGCATGGTGCGGATCAACTGTTTGCGCAGCATCGACGGCATGGCCGATATCCAGGCGGTAATCGCCAGCCCGTCGCCGCCGCCGGCCCTGATGCTGCCCAAGGTGGTGTCGCCGGACGAGGTGCGGGGGCTGGATGAATTGCTTTCCGAACACGGGCTTGGTACCCGGCTGCATGTCATCATCGAAACCAATGCCGGGCTGAACGCCTGTTACGAGATCGCCCAATCGAGCCGCCGCATCGACGCGATGTTCTTCGGCGGCGTCGATATGGCGGCCGAACTGCGCGCCGGCAATAGCTGGGAAGCGCTGCTTTATGCGCGTTCGCGCGTGGTCCATGCGGCGGCCGGGGCCGGGCTGGACGTGATCGACGTGCCCTATCTCGATCTTGGCGACCTGCCGGGCATGGAGGTCGAGGCGCGCGCCGCGGCAGCACTTGGCTTCACCGGCAAGGGGTCGATCCATCCCAAGCAGATCCCGGCGCTGAACGCGATCTTCGCGCCCGACCCGGAGGCGGTCGCCTATGCCCGGCGCGTCGTCGACGCCTTCGCGGCGGCGGATAGCGGGCTTGTGGTGCTGGACAACAAATTGATCGAAAAACCGGTGTTGCGCACCATGCACCGCACCTTGCGCATCGCCGAACGGATTGCCGCGACGCAATAAATGGATTCAAGTAGGGAGGAGACGCCGCGAGTGGAATCGAAGTTGCGCCGGGCACAACGGCATCTGAATGCGGGCGATCCGGCGGCGGCGATTCGGACCTGCCGCGACATCCTTGCGGCCGATCCGGATTATCTGCCGGCCTTGAACCTTGGTGCCATTGCCGCCTTTCAGAGCGGCGGTGCGGCCGAGGCGATCCAGTTGCTCGAACGCGCAATCGCGCGTCATCCCGATGACCGCGAAGCCTATTATAACCTCGGCGTTGTCCAGCAAGTACGCGGCGAAATGGACCGCGCGGCGGACAGTTTCGCGCACGCCGCATCCCTCGATCCCAATTTTGCCGATGCGCATTACAATCATGCCACGGCGCAGATGGAATTGAGCCGGCCCGAGGATGCCCTTGCCGCCTATGAACGGTGTATCGGCGCCGACCCCGCCTACGCCCCGGCCTATTCGGGTCTCGGTTTCGTGTTGCGCGAGTTGCGGCGGTTCGACGACGCCATTCAAGCCTATGAGCGGGGGCTGGCGCGGCAACCCGATGACGCGGAAGCCTGGTCCGGTCTCGGCATCGCCTTGCAGGCGCTGGACCGCCTGCCGGAAGCGCAGGTCACTTTCGAGCGCGCAACCGCCATCGGTCCAGACTATCCCGAAGCCTGGGTCAACCTCGCCGATGTGCTGATCAAGTGCGGCGACGCCGGTGCGGCACTTGATGTCTGCAACCGCTACCTGGCGCGCCATCCAGCCGATGCGGGGGTGCTGGCGTCGAAGAGCATCGCGCTCGGCGAAAGTGGCGGCGACCGCGACGCCTTGGTCGATTTCGACCGCCTCCTGGTTTCCAGCCGGCCCGAGGCGCCGGCCGGATTCGCCACAATGACAGCGCTGAACGACGCGCTCGCCCGCCACATCCTCAACCACGAAAGCCTGATCGACGCCCCGTCCAGCCGCGCGACGCGCGATGGCCGGCACACTGGCGAGTTGCTCGCCGACGACGCCGCGCCGATCCGGGCCTTCGAGGCCCTGCTGCGCGGCGCGGTGGCGGATTACCTGGCGCAACAGCCGGCCGATTCCGAACATCCTCATCTCTCCACCCGCCCGGCCGAATGGCGATTGACCGCCTGGTCGATCGTCCTCAAGGGACGCGGGTACCAGGCACCGCACATCCATCCATCGGCCTGGTTGAGCGGCGTCTATTACGCCCAGCTGCCCGATATCGTGCGCGATGGCGACGCCAGCCAGGCCGGCTGGATCGAGTTCGGCCTTCCCGGCGACGAATACCACTGGAGCGCGCCGCCGCGCCTGCGCGCGATCAAGCCCGAGCCCGGCCTCATGGTCCTGTTTCCGAGCTATTTCTTCCACCGGACCATTCCCTTCGCCGCGCCCGGCACCCGCATCAGCATCGCCTTCGACGTGCTGCCGGTCACCGACCCTGGCGCGTGACGATCTTGACCCGTTTGCGGCCAGCCAGCGACCCGGTATCGCCGAGGCCGTTGAGGACGGCAAACCGTTCGCGGCGAAATTCGGCAAAAGCCATGCGCGGGGCAAAACCGTCCGGGGTCGCATCGGGGCCGGCGGCGACGATACGCAGCCGCTTCGGCTGGAGGGCGGCAGCCTGCGCCACGGAAAGACGGCGGAAGCTGTAGGTCATGCGTTGCAGCGCGGTGGCCAGCCGGCGCATCGAGCGGCGCGGCGCGGTCCCCATGAATCGATACACGCGCCGCGCATCGTAGCGTATGGCGATCAGGCGGATTTCGACCGCAACATTGCCGGACCGGCCGCGAACCGTCCCGGTCGCCGCCGGAAAGCCGTTGATCGCGATGGCTTCCAGCCCGTTGACCCGGACATTGTGGGCCCAGCGCTGGCCGATATAGGCGGTCATCGCGCCACGGTAGGGTTGCGGCGCCTGATCGAAGATGATCTGCGCCTGGTCCCGCTTCGATTGCGCCTCGACCCGGTCCGGCGAATTGCGGAGCCGGAATCCGGCCGGGACGCTGAACTCGAAACGCAGCTTGGGATGGGCGAAGCGCCGGCCCAGGATATAGCCTTGTTCGGCGCCGCCGCCAAACACCATGCCGTCGATGATTTCGAAGAAGGCGTCGCGTTCCCGGCGCGCAGCACCGCGCCGTGCGCCGCCGGCCAGTGCTGCCGCCTGACGGACCCGCGCCACGGTGCGCGGATGGGTCGCAGCGATGTCATAGGCATCGACTTCGTCCGGCGGCCGTCCGGCGATTTTTGCTTCCAGCCGGCTGTTGGCGCGCAGCTTGGACAGGAAGCTGGCCATGGCGTCGACGTCATAGCCGGTGCGGCGCAGATAGCGGATGCCGAGCATATCGGCTTCGAGTTCCTGGTCGCGCGAATAGCCGCGCAAATAAAGCCCCGCCACCGTCCCCGCCAGCTGGGCGGTATCGCCGCCGCCGAGCGCGCCCAGCAGACCGGCGCCAAGTTGGGCCAGGAGGGCGCGGCTGCGGCGTTGGGCCGAATGGCGCGCAACGACATGGCCGATTTCATGGCCCAGCACCCCGGCCAGCTCGGCCTCGTCTTCGGCCAGCGCCATCAGGCCGCGCGAGATATAGATAAAGCCGCCCGGCAGCGCGAAGGCGTTGACGACCGGACTGTCGAGGAGCGTGAAAGTGAAGCCTAAATTGGGCGATTCGGACGCCGCGGCCAACCGTCCGCCGATAACGGCGACATATCCGGCTGCCGCCCGGTCGCCGTAGACGCCGCCGAATTTGGCGAGAATTTTTGGATGCTCGCGCGCGCCCAGCGCCTTTTGTGGCGCGCCGCCGACCAGGATCAGGTCCCGCCGCCCGGTCGCGGGATTGACCGTACAGCCAGCGCCGGCGCCAAGCGCCAGGCCGCACGCCGTCATGCCGCAGAAATGCCGCCGGGTAAGCATCAGTCGAGGATTTCGATCTGTTCGGGGTGGGTGGCTTCGATCATCGGGCCATTATACGACTTTACCCAGCCGCGGACACGGATTCGCCGGCCTTCGAGCCGGGTCAGATCCAGGCCGGCGGCGCGGAACAGCCGCCGCGCGCGGGCCGCCACGACGACGGTGAAATCGGACCGCCAGTCGGCGCCGAAATTGATATAGGTGCGCTTGGTGCGCCGCGCCACGGCCAGAACCCGGCCTTCGACCAACTGAAAGGCGCCGAT
>PTKA01000009.1 GCA_002937525.1 Alphaproteobacteria bacterium MarineAlpha10_Bin3 | reverse complement strand
TCGAACTCTGAGATGTAAGCCGGCGGCCCCCGCCTGATGACCAATGTCTACCGCATCGCCAGTTACCATGCGCAAACCCTGTGCGTGTTCACCAATACGACGCCGATCGCCGCGTTCCGCGGCGCCGGCAAGCCGGAATACTGCTATTTGGTGGAACGGCTGGTGGACAAATCGGCGCGCGAACTCGGCCTTGATCCGGCCGAACTGCGGCGGCGCAACCTCATTTCGCCAGACCAGATGCCCTATGCCACGCCGACCGGCCTTGTCTATGACAGCGGCGATTTCCAGGCCAGCATGGATCAGGCGCTGGCGCTCGCCGAGCAGAGCAATTTCAGCGCCCGCCGCCAGCAGGCGCGCGATGCGGGCACCCTGCTCGGCTTCGGCTATGCCGTCTATACCGAACCGGACGGCTATCTGGACAACCGGGTCGCTCTGCAATTCGACCCGTCGGGCATGCTGACCTTGACCAGCACGGGCCAGACCAACGGCCAGGGCCACGCCACCATATTCAGCCAGATCGTCGCCAGCCAGCTGGGCCTGCGGCTGGACCAAATTCATGTCGTGCAGGGCGATTCCGACCGCATCGGCCATGGTTCGGGCACCGGCGGGTCGCGTTCGACGACCGTTACCGGCGGCGCCATCGTCGAGAGCGCGGAAATCATCATCGCCAAGGCGCGCCGCATCGCCGCCCAGATGCTCGAAACCAACCTTCAAGACCTGGAATTCACCGATGGGCGTTTCGTCATCGCCGGGACCGACCGCCATATCGGCCTGATCGAGGTGGCGCGCGCTTCCTTCAGCGCCGCCAACGTGCCGGCTAGCGACGGGCTGGGCCTTGAAGGCAATTCCCATTACATCGCCCGCGCCTACAACTATCCCAGCGGCTGCCATGTCGCCGAAGTGGCGATCGACGCCGACACCGGCTTTGTCCGCCTGACCCGCTATGCGATGGTCAGCGACTTTGGCACCATCGTCAATCCGATGCTGCTCGAAGGCCAGTTGCATGGCGGCGTCGTCAACGGCCTGGGCCAGGCGCTGTACGAGGAAACCGTGTACGACCCGGACAGCGGCCAGCTCATCACCGGCTCGTTCATGGATTACTGCCTGCCGCGCGCCCGCGAAGTCCCGGATTTCGTCTGGGGTCTGAACGAAACCACCTGCACGACCAACCCGCTTGGCGTGAAAGGCTGCGGCGAATCCGGCCCCACCGTCGGCATGCCCGCCATCGTCAACGCCATTATCGACGCCTTGTCCGAATTCGGCGTC
This sequence comes from Alphaproteobacteria bacterium MarineAlpha10_Bin3, assembly GCA_002937525.1. Classification (GTDB taxonomy): domain Bacteria; phylum Pseudomonadota; class Alphaproteobacteria; order UBA8366; genus MarineAlpha4-Bin1. The sequence continues at coordinate 9,757 of PTKA01000009.1, read as the reverse complement.
AGCGAAATCGACATGCCGGTCAGGCCGGAAAAAATCTGGCGGGCGATGCAGGCAAGCATACAGAAAACATAATCATGTCCAATTCCGCCGCCCATGTTCTGGCCGCATCGACGAAATCGAATTGCGTTAAACGAGGAAACCAACATGAAACTACTGTATTTCGACGACTTCAAACTGGGCGTCCTGAAAGGCGGCAACGTCGTCGATGTCTCGGGCGTCGTGCAGGATATCCCCCATACCGGGCCGCACGATCTGATCAACGGCCTGATCGAACGCTTTGCGGATTATCGCGGCCGGCTGGACGATTGCGTGGCGAGCGGCGACGGCGTGCCGCTTGCCGGGGTGACAATTCGCCCGCCCCTGCCCCGGCCCGGCAATATCGACTGCATGGCGGTCAATTACATGGAAGACGGCACGCGCGACAAACCAGCACCGATCAACGCCTTTCACAAGGCGTCCAGCGCGGTCCTTGCCCATGAGGGCACGATGGTGCTGCCCGACGAGCCGGCCACCATCTTCGAGGGCGAAGCGGAAATCGCCCTGGTAATCGGCAAATATGCGCACAATGTGCGCGCCGCCGATGCGATGGATCATGTCTTCGGCTATGTCAATTTCATCGACGGTTCGGCCCGCGCTTTGCCGCCCACCGGCAGTAATTTCTTCCAGGTGAAATCGCGCGCGACCTTCGCGCCGATGGGGCCGTATCTGGTCACCGCCGACGAAATCGACGATCCGCAAAAGCTGCCTATCCGGCTCTGGGTCAATGGCGATTGCCGCCAAGATTTCAACACCGACGATATGGCGCACGACATGGCGCGCTGCGTCGAATGGCTGAGCGGCATCCATCCTTTACAGCCCGGCGACGTGATCGCGACCGGCACCAACCATCGCGGGCTCAGCGCATTCATGGATGGCGACACGGTGGAGCTGGAAGGCGAGGGCCTGGGCCGGCTACGCATTCATATCCGCGACGATTTGAAACGCACATGGTCGCGCGACAGTAGGCTGCAACATGCGCAAAAAGGCGGCAAAGGCCCGGCAACGCCGCAACTCACCGGAAAATACGCGCCGCAAGCCTGATTAAAGAGCAAATCCCGAACCAACCGGATTGCTTTGTGACGACGTATTTGCGAAGGATTAAGACTTCGAGGAACGAGATGAAATTCGGCATGGGCGAAGGGGCCGGCCGGATCGTCCTGGAGGGCCTGGAAACCCAGCCCTACGATATCTTCAGCCACCAAAACGCCGATATCGTGCGCTTGACCCCGCAGCAACTGAAGGCGCGCATGGTTGCAAAGGACGCAGCGGCAAAAACATCGGCGGATTAACGCCCCTTTAACCAAACCGACATAGCGTTACATTTGGCTGGAGTGTTGAAAAGCCTCCCCTAGGATTGACCGCAATGCCCGGTGTAGAATATCCGTTCGCACATCGCGCGGAATCCCGGCCAGATGGAGAATTGCCAATGCGCCTCAATCAGGAAAAAGCAATCTTCCGCGCCATGACGCCCCGCCCGGACCGGAGGGAATAACCATGGCCTCCGATCAACCCCTGGATTGGGATGCGGTATTCGAAAACCCGGAAACGGGGTTTATTCCCTTGATAATGCAATCCAAATCCGCCGAAGCGCTGAAGCAAACGGCGCTGTTGGTTATCCGTAAGCTGCACACAAGAAAGAACGACGAACCGAATATCGAAAAATATTCGGCCGCGCTGGACGCCATATTTTTAGATATCATACGTAGAGACGACCTCAACCTCTTGCAGGCAGCCGTCAAAAAACTGTTACGGGACATCAAGAAAGAGCGGATCCAAAAGGCTGCGGCGTACCTGCTCACCCAGAGATCGGCCGGAAACCGCAACCGGCGCGCAGCCAAGCCAACCCAGAAAAACAAGCCGTTCTGGCGAACCCGTCCCACCAAACAACGCGCCGGCGTGATGGTTGCCGTGGTCTTGGTAATTATCGCGTCGATCGCGATGATTTTGAAGAATCCCTCGCTTTCACCGGAACGCGAAGCCGAGGGTAGAAAGGCGGTCCGGTGGGTTAAAAATTATGTCGCAAGAAATTTACCGATGACGTCGCTACGGCTTGCATCGGTTAAAATCACCAGCGACACAGTGATAGAAATCGCCATCACCGTTTCTCGGACGCACGACCCGAAACTATTCAAGGCATTGAAAGAAAAACCAAATTGGCTCGCGAGAGGACATTGAGCGTGGTTTGTCCACGACCCAACTCGGGTGTATACAAACTCCTCGACCGGGAATGGTCGCTCTGGGTGGTATTCAGTGGCGACAACAAGAAACTCACCGATGGCGGTTGCCAGTATCCACGCGGCCGCTCGTCTCTCGATGCGCCGCACCGCGAATTTAAGCTGGCGACGTTACTGAGCTAGAAAACCGCCATCGACCGGCACCTCGATCCCGGTGATATAGGACGCCTCGTCGCTGGCGAGGAACAGATTGGCGTAGGCCACTTCCTCAATCCGGCCCTCGCGGCCGGCCGGCACCGCCGCTATCATCTTCGCGCGCACGGCGGGGTCGGCGGTCATCTGCGAGGTCCGCATCGCCGGCATGATGCCCGGATGCACCGAATTGACGCGGATATTCTCTCTTGCGAACTGCACCGCCGCCGCCTTGGTCGCCAGACGCACAGCACCCTTGGCGGCGTTATAGCCCATATGCACGAAACGCTGCCCGACGAAGCCCGATATCGACGATATATTGACGATGGAACCGCCGCCGGCCTGCTGCATCGCTGGAATCACCGCGCGCATGCCAAGGAACACCCCCTTGGCGTTGACGTTCATCTGCTCGTCCCAGGTATCGATGTTGAGGAGATCCGGGTGGCTGCCGCTGACGCCGGCGTTGTTCACCAGGATATCGACCCGCCCACAGGCCGAAATTGTCGCTGCAACCAGACTTTCCCATTGCGCATCGCTGGTCACGTCCAGCGCCTGAAAGCGCGCCTCGCCCCCGGCCTCGACAATCTGCGCGACGACAGCGGCCGCTTCGTCCACCAGCATATCCGCCACGACGACTTTGGCGCCTTCCCTGGCAAACAGCAGCGCTGTCGCGGCCCCCATGCCCGATGCCGCGCCAGTAACGATCGCAACCTTGTCTTTCAAGCGCATCCCTGCCTCCGGTGATTTCAACCCGTACCGGTTCGCGTTCATGTCCGCCGGCAGCAGGTTTGCTGTTTACAATTCTGCAAAAATAATATATTATTCCTATAATAGAAATTACATGAAGGTGGTAACCGCGTGCGATGTTAAGAAATGTTAATAGATGCTAAGGAAAAAAACGAATCGTTGCCGGGCGATTACACGCAACGTTTTTTTCTTGCATGAAGAGTATTCCGCCTTCGATTTACCGCATCATGGGTAATGTCGTGGTCATTCCCTCCCTCAAATAACCCCTTGCGCTTCCAGATCGGCAAGCTGGCCGGCATCGAAGCCAAGCAATGCGCCAAACACCTCTTCGTTGTGGGCGCCCAGGGCCGGGCCCAGCGTATCGACCGAACCGGGGGTTTGCGTCAGCCGGGGCACCACGTTGGGGACGGCCAGATCGGCGTTCAGCCGGCTGTCGGCGACGCGCACGATGTTTTCGCGGGCGGCATAGTGCGGATCGTTGAAGATTTCGTCGATGGCGGCGACGATGCCGCAAGGGACTTCGGCCGCAGCGCACAGGCGCACGGCTTCGTCCTGGTCGTATTGCATGGTCCAGTCATTGACCATGCCGTCCACGCCGGGGCGGTCGGCTTCGCGCTTGGTGATGGTGCCATAGCGGCCCTCGCCGGCAACGTCGCCGTGGCCCATCAGCCTTGCCAGGCGGGCGAAAATTTTGTCGTTGGTGCAGGCGATGGCGATCCAGCGCCCGTCGCGCGTCGGATAATGGCTGTGCGGGCATACATTCACGGTCGGCGCGCCCATGCGCTGGCGGATGAAACCGTATTTGTCATAGGCCGGGGCCAGTTCGTCGAGAATGCGGAAGATCGGCTCATACAGACCGATATCGACCTGCTGGCCGACGCCGGTGGCGTCCACCGAACGCAGCGCCATCACCACGCCGAGCGCGCCATACAGCCCGGCCATGTAATCGGCCAGGGTGGCCGAACCCGGCGTCGCCGGCGGCCGGTCCGGATCGCCGGCCAGGAACGAGATGCCGCCGAACGCATTGCCGATGCGCCCGAATCCGGGCAAGGCGGCATAAGGGCCGGTCTGCCCGTAGCCCGACACGCGCAGCATCACCAGCTTTGCGTTAAGCGCGCGCAGCGTGTCCCAGCCAAGGTTCCAGCGCTCCAGGGTGCCGGGGCGGAAGTTCTCGCACAGCACATCGGATTTGGCGACCAGGGATTTGAGGATTTCCTGCCCCCTGGCGCTTTTGAGGTTGAGGGTGATGGATTTCTTGTTGCGCGCTTCGCTGAGCCACACCAGGGTGTCGCCCGCTTCGGTCACGGTGCCGAGCCGGCGGCACGGGTCGCCGACGCCGGGCATCTCGACCTTGATGACCTCGGCCCCGAATTCGGCCATGATCGTGGCGCAATATGGGGCGGCTATGTAGGTCGCGATATCGAGAACGCGCACACCTTCAAGCGGCCTCATGTGCCGGCTCCATAATCGCGCCGCGCCGCTTGCGCGCTGACATAGCCGTCGCGAATATCGTCGGCAAGGCTTTGCGGGTCGCGTTCGCGCGGCGGGCCGTAGCCGCCCGATCCGGGCGTCTCGAACAAGATGCGCCCGTCCGCCGGAACGATAAAGCCGCCCTTTGAAAGCAGCGCGCGGCGCGTGCCATCGGGCAGTTCCAGCGCGATCGTCATGGGCGCGCCGGGCTTGCCGCCGGCGAGCCCGAAGGGCGGCGATTTGGTGCGCTCGCAGCACACCGCCGCGTGGCTCGAATTGCCAAGGATGCGCCATGCACGCCGGGCCCCGCAACCGCCGCGGTATTTACCGGCGCCGCCGCTGTCGGGCGCGATCTCGTAATATTCGACCCGCACCGGAAAGCTCATTTCCAGCACCTCGATCGGCGTGTTCATGGTGTTGGAGATACCGCTGGCGACGCAGTTGATGCCATCCATGGTCGGCCGCGCGCCGAACCCGCCCTTGATGGTCTCGTAGCTGACATAGCGCGCGCCGGTGCGGTAATCGACCCCGCCCAATGTGAGGATCGCCGAGGTGCCCTGCGAACACGCCATGACCCGGTCCGGCATTACCGCGCTTAGCGCGCCGAACAGCATATCGGCGACCCGGTGCGACATCTCGTGATTGGCGTAGACGACGGGGGCGGGAAACGATGCATTGACCACCGAGCCTTGCGGCGCGATGACATCGATCGCGCGCCAGCAGCCCGAATTCGGCGGAATCATTCCGGTCGGATCGACGATCATCTTGACCGAGGTGTAGACGCCCGACGCGGTCACCGACAAGGGCGCGTTCATCGGCCCGGCCACCTGGGGGTCGGTGCCGGTGAAATCGACGGTCAGCCGGTCGCCCGATTTGGTCGCCTTCATGCGGATGAAGAAGGTTTCATCCTCTTGCGCGCCGTCTTCGAGGATGCCATCGCCATCCAGGAAGTCCTCGAAGGATCCGCTGCCATCGGGCAGTTCGCGCAGCAACGCACGCATCATCGTATCGGCGTAATCCATCACCTCGCCCATGATGCGCAGCAGGGTCTCGGCGCCGTATTTTTGCGCCAATCCCGACAGCCGGGCGCTGCCGCGCCGGTTGGCCGCGATCTGGGCGTTGAGGTCGCCGCGGCGCTCATCGGGCGTGCGGACATTGGCGAAGATGATCGCATCGACCTCGCGGTTCAATTCACCGGCCCGGTACAGCCGCACCGGCGGCAAGCGCAGCCCTTCGCCGAAGATTTCGGTGACCGCGCCATAGCTGCCCGGCGTAGCGCTGCCGATATCGGGCCAATGCGCGCGCACGCAGGCGAAGCCCAGCATCGTATCGCCGTGATAGGCCGGCGAGACGACATTCACGTCCGGCAGGTGGGAGCCGCCGAAATAAGGGTCGTTGTGAATAAAGATGTCGCCGGGCTGGAAGCCGTCGGCGGCCGCGATCACCGCCTTGACCGCATCCGGCATGGAGCCCAGATGGATCGGCAGATCGGGGCCCTGCGCCACCATCTCGCCGGTGCGGTCGAAGATGCCGCACGAATAGTCGCCGGCAACCTTGAGGATCGGCGAATAGGCGGTCTTGGCCAGCACTACCTTCATTTCCTCGGCTGCTGCATAGAGGCTGTTTTTGACCACCTCGAAGGTCGCCGGGTCGGTCTTTGTGCTTCGCGTCATGCCTTTGACTCCATGATAAGGTGACCGTCCGCGTTCACCGTGGCCCGCCAGGCGGGCGGAACGACGATGGTCGCATCGACGGCTTCGATCACCGCCGGGCCGGCCAGCGTATCACCGGCGGCCAGACCGGCGCGCGCATATACCGCGCAATCGACCCGCCCTTCGCCGCGAAACCAGACCGGCCGCTTGCCCGTGCGCGCCGCCACGCCGCCGTCCGCCGCCTGGCGCAGCGCAATGCCTTCGAGCCGGCCGATCGCGGTCAGACGCAAATTGACGATCTGGACCGCCTCGTGTGGATTGTCATGGCCGTAGGTCTGGTGGTGTTTGCGGTGGAAGCGCTCCGCAAGCTCGTCCAGCATGTCGTTGGTCACGGCGCCGGCGCGGGCCGGGACGGTCAACTCATAGGCCTGGCGCGCGTAGCGCAGATCGGCGGCGCGCTCCAGCGACCATTTCGCCTCGGGTATTTCGGCCGCGCGCAGCATCGCGCGCGCCGATTGTTCCATCGCCGCATAGATCGCTTCCATGGCGTGGTGGTCGGCGCTATCGATCAAGGTGTAGTAGGTCTTGACGTAATCGCGTTTCAAATCGCTGGCGACCAGCCCCAGGGCCGAAAACCCGCCGGGGATCGGCGGCACGATTATCTCGGCGATGCCCAACTCGCCGGCCAGCGCCGCCGCGTGCATCGGTCCAGCGCCGCCAAACGCGACCAGCGAGAATTCCCTCGGGTCATGGCCGCGTTCGACCGACACGATGCGCAACGCTTCCGCCATGGCGTTATCGACCACGGCCAGCACGCCGGCCGCCGCCTCGTCGATGGACAGGTCAAGCGGCCCGGCCAGATATTCGCCGATTGCGGCTTGGGCCTTGTCGGCGCGGATCGCCAGTCGCCCGGCCAGTTTGGTTTGCGGATCGAGATAGCCGAGCACCAGATTGCAGTCCGTCACCGTCGGCAAGGTTCCGCCCGCATCATAGCAGACCGGGCCGGGTTCCGCGCCGGCACTTTGCGGCCCGACCCGCAGCGCGCCGCCGGGGTCGATCCAGGCAATCGAGCCGCCGCCGGCGCTGACTTCGGCCAGATCGATCACCGGCACGCGGATCGGGTGGCCGGTGCCGTGCATCCAGCGGCTGACGCTGCCGGTGCCGCCGACCTCGTATTCGGCGGTGGTTTCGACCTGCCCGTCCTTGATCAGGCTGGCCTTGGCCGTGGTGCCGCCCATGTCGAAGGATATTATGTTGGGCTTGGAAAGCTGGCGGCCAATCAGGGCGGCGGCGATGACGCCGGCGGCAGGGCCGGATTCGATCGCCATGGCCGGCATTTTCAGGCCTTCGGCGACATCGAAGACGCCGCCGCTCGACCCCATGACATAAAGCCTGGGCAAGCCCATCGCGGCCACCGCGTCTTCCAGACGGCGCAGATAGGATTCCAGGATCGGTCCGACATAGGCGCACACCGCCGTCGTGCTGGTCCGCTCGAATTCGCGGATTTCCGGCAAAACCTCGCTCGACAGGAATACCGGAAGGTCTGGCAAGGCGGCGCGCAAACGGGCCCCGACGATGCGTTCATGGTCGTCGTTCAGGAACGAATACAGCAGCGATACCGCGACCGCCTCGATATCGTTCTGGCGCACGAATTCGATGATCGCGTCGATGCCCGCCTCGTTTAGCGGCGTGACCACCTCGCCGGCTGCATCGATCCGCTCATCCACCTCCAGCCGGCAATGACGCGGCACCAGAACCGATGGCGGATCCTGAAACATGTCGTACAGGTCGGCGCGGGCCGAGCGGCGCAGTTCCAGGATATCGCGGAACCCGCGCGTCGATACCAGAACGGTCCGTGCGCCCTTGCCTTCCAGCACCGCGTTGGTAACCACCGTTGTTGCGTGCGACAGCAACGTCACTTGGTCCGCTGCAACGCCGTGCTCGTCCAGCGCGATGGTCAGCGCGCGCACAACACCTTGCCCGAAATCGCCCGGTGTGGTCGGCACTTTGGCGATCCCGATCCGCCCGTCCGCCTCGTTCACCAGGGCAACATCGGTAAATGTGCCTCCGATATCGACCCCGATGCGCCAACTCATTCCCGCCTCCAGATTCACTTTTCGACAGCGATAATCGGGCGTGGCACCGTATGGCGCAAGAGGGTGCGGACGAAAATTACCACCGGATTACGTCGCCAACGCGCATTTTAACCAACTGTCAATCTATTTATTATTACTTATTATGTATTAATTATGGAATATTTCAGAAGGATGCGGAAATTCCAATGGACGCCTCAAACTTACCCACTCCTTCCGCGCGGAACATACATCATCAAGCCGCACGGGTTCATCGCGATCTGCTGGAACAATTCATTTCCCTGACGACGCGCGCCAGGAACGAGTCTTCGGACAGTTTTCTGCATGACAGCCTCGACGACCAGATCGACGGTGATCGACACCTATATCGGTCCCGCCGTGGATCGCTATTTGACCCGATTCGGCGAACGGGTGGCGGAACTTGGCTACCCCGGCACGCCATTGATCATGCAGTCGAACGGTGGTGCCGTACCACTGGAAGCGGCCCGCCGGCGCACCGTAAACATGTTCGTGTCCGGGCCTGCTGCGGCGGTGACGGCGGCAGCGGAAATTGCCCTTTCCAGCGCCATGCCGAACGTTATTTCCGTCGATGTCGGCGGCACCAGTTGCGATGTGTGCCTCATTGCCGACGGCATGCCGGAGACGACCGTAAAAGGGTCCGCCGAATTCAGCGTCGACGGCTTGCCGCTGAACGTCGTCATGACCGATATCGTCACCATTGGCGCCGGTGGCGGCAGTATCGCCCATCGCGACGCGGGCGGCATGTTGAAGGTCGGGCCGCAAAGTGCCGGCGCCGATCCGGGACCGGCCTGTTACGAACGTGGCGGCACCGCGTTCACCCTGACCGATGCGATGCTGTTGCTGGGCCTGCTGGATCCGGCCAAGGCGTTGCCGGGAAACATCGCCTTGCGGCCGGAATTGTCGCAAGACGCCGCCGCACCGTTGGCCGCCAGCCTTGATCTGACACCGGTCGAACTGGCCGAACGGGTATACCGGATTGTCGTCGCCAACATGGCCCAGGCGTTGCGCCGCGTCAGCGTCAATCGTGGCCATGACCCGCGCAGCTTTACGCTACTGGCCTGCGGCGGTGCGGGGCCGCTCATAGCCGTCGCGCTGGCGGCTGAAATCGGCATGGACAAAATCCTCATCCCGCCGCATCCGGGTATCTTTTCGGCCTATGGCCTGGCCATCGCCGATGTGCGGATCGACTATGTGCGCGCCGATGGCGCGGTCCCAACCGATACGCTGAGCAAACCAGCGCTCCAGGAGCGGGTCGACGGATTGCGGGCGCAGGCAATGGCGGAATTTACCGGCCTCGGATACCCGGCCGATGGTCTGGAATTACGCTATTTCGTCGATGCGCGTTATGTCGGGCAAGGCTATGAACTGC
>PTKA01000089.1 GCA_002937525.1 Alphaproteobacteria bacterium MarineAlpha10_Bin3 | reverse complement strand
GCCACGGCGCGCATGCCCCCTCCGGCCTCGACAGCGGCAACAATGCGGTGCCGTAAATCCTGTGAAAGTGGCTTCGGCATTGGCTTCTCCTTACAAGGGGTGCCTATAATTATCGCCTAAACCACTAAATATGGGAATCCCCTAAATATAAACTCGCCGATTCAACCCGATCGGAACATGCTCTAGACACGAAAATACCGGATTATTGTAATTGCAGGACCAGCTTGGGCGGCGGGTCGCGCAACGATTTGACGACCCATTGATAGACCGGCTGCGGGCCGCCCTCGCGGGCTTGCGGCGCGTTGTGGCCGACCACATTGGCGTTGGTCCACACCCGGAACGTGCCGCGCACGTCCACGCCGCGTTCGATCAGCGCATCGGCGAGGCGTTTGGGCGGGCGGTCGCCGAACACCTCGACGGTGCCGTCCTTGTTGCGTTTGAGCGCCAGAAACAGCGCGTTCGAGCGCACGAAGCTGAAGGTCTTTTCGTAGCGGATGTCGCCCTGCCGGTCGAATTCGACGCGGAACAGGGCATTGTTGATATGTTCGATCTTCTTGAACCCGGAATCGCGGCCCAGATCGCGTTTGTAGATTGCCGCCTGCTTGGCGATATCGGTGCCCTTGACCTTGCCGAAACTGATCTTGCGCATCAGCGTCACGGCAAGGATGTCGCCCCTGTAGCGGAAGGCGAATTTGCCGCTCTTGTCGATGTTCAGATCGGCCTGGAAATTCATCGGCAGATAACAGCCAACGGCCAATAGCAAGACCGCGAGCAGCGAGGCGGCGCGCATCATCATGGGCGTGGCAGCGCCACCCCGACCATGCAGTCGCGCGTGACCAGCTCGGCCAGTGCCGCTTCGTCCATCGCACCAGTACCTTGGGGGCGCATCGGCAGCACCATGTAGCGCATGTCGGCGGTGCTGTCATGGACGCGCAATTCGACCTCGTGGCCAATTTCAGTGCCGAATTCGGCCAGCACCTTGCGCGGTTCGTTGATCGCCCGGCGGCGGTAGCTGCGCGACTTGTACCAGTCCGGCGGAATACCGAGCAGGAATCGCGGATAGCACGAACACAGCGTGCAGACGATCAGATTGTGGATCTTGGCGGTGTTTTCCATCACCAGGATCGGAATTGGCCCGATATCGAGGCCGATTTCCGCCGCCGCCGCTTTCGAATCCGCGACCAGCCGGTCCTTGAAACCGGCATCGGTCCAGGCGCGCGCGACAAGGGCTGCGCCGCGCGCTGGCGTAATGGTGTCCATGAAGTCGATCTGGGCGCGCAGTTCATCGGCGGATACGATGTTTTTTTCGATCAGCAATTCGGCCACCGCCATCTGCATGACCTGATGATGGGTCAGCCTGGTGTCTTCCAGGTCGGCTTGCGGCGGGTGATGGTGTAGTGGGTCGACGTCATACATGGCGTGTTCGTGGCGTTGGTTCATGCGTCTTCTCCCACCAGCCAGTGCTCGTAGATTTCGATGTCGCATTTATCGTGCGCCGGGCCGTCGTAATCGGGCCATAAATCGGTCTGCGCGAAGCGGACCCGGTACACCGCCGAACGCGCCCCGTCATAGACGCCGTAGGCCAGTTCTTCGGGGTTGCGGAAATCGCCGCAATACCGGGTGACGGTGCCGGTTTTGCCACGGCAGTAAAACGGCGTGCGGCAGTGCCCGGCCGGAAAGGCGGTCCGCACCCGTACGCTATCGCCGATGGCAAAGCGGTTGCTCATAACGGCTTGTCTTCCTGGCGCGCTTCGATTTCGGCCATCTTGCGGCCCAGCTCATCGACGGTGAACACCTTCTTCTGCAACAAGGTGTTGGTGATCGAGGATATCCAGCGTTCATAATAATTATACCGCTCATAGGCGTCGGCCCCCAGATCCTCGATACCGCGCCGCATCTCGTCGGTGGTCAGCAAATTGCGCTTGTCGTCCGACAACAACGCCTTGATCGCATCGACCCGTTTTTCCCACGGCTCGAAGAGGTGTTCGCGCGTGGGAACCGGCTCGCTATCGGGCAAGCCGCCCATATCGTGATGCCGCCGTCGATCCGTCATGGCGCGTTCCTCCTTGGGGCAGTATCGGTTGGCGCGGGGCCAAGCGCAAGATCGCGTCTACACCAACGGGTTCATGCAGATCTTTTTATAGGCCGGGCGGGCGCGCAGGCGGGCGTACCAGGCTTCCAGATTGGGCATGGCCGGGCGGTCCTTGACCAGCTCGAACCAGCGGAACGCCTGCGGCCCAAGCGGGATATCGCCGATGGTGAGCGCGTCGCCGGCGATGTAATCGCGGTTTGCCAGATGCTTGTCCAGGATGCCCCACAGCGTGATGCCGCGCTCGATGGCGGCGTCGATAGCCCCCTGGTCGCGGTCTTCGGGTTTGGTGCGCACCAGGCCCCAGAAGATCGGAAACATGACCGGGTTGATCGCGGTCAGCTTCCAGTCCATCCAGGTTTCCGCCATGGCACGGGTTTGCGGGTCGGCCGGGCATAGCGTGCCTGGCGCGTGCTTGGCCGCCAGATAGCGGGTAATGGTGTTCGATTCCCACAAAATGAAGCCGTCATCGTCGATTGTCGGCACCAGCCCCATCGGGTTCTTGGCGCGGTAAAGCGGGTCGTCATTGCCGCCGAACGACCCGCCAAGGTCGATCTGTTCGTATTCCAGGCCGATTTCTTCGGCCAGCCATAATGGTTTCATGACATTGCCCGAGGTCACCCGGCCGATAATTTTCAACATGTCGCTGTCTCCTTGGTTCCCCTACGCGCTCATATGCAGGATCTTGTTGCGGCCAAAGCCCATATCATCGCCGGCGGCGAGGATTTCCTCCCAGGTGGTATCGTCGATCGGCACGCCGTTGGCTTCGCGTTCGGCCCGCATCAGCCGTTCCGGGTCGCCCGGCACCAGCACCGGCTTGGCCGGGTCGATCGGGCGCGCAGATTTGATATATTCCAGGGTCGCGTCGATTTCATTCTTGTAAAAATCGTTGTCGATCAGTTTTTCCGGGTCGATGATGATGCTCAACATGTTGTTATGGATCGCATCGTCCTTGCGCATGGTTTCGGGCCGCATCGTATTGCCGCCCGACAGCACCCCGGCCAGTAATTCGTTCATCAATGCCAGCCCGCCGCCCTTGTGGCCGCCGAACGGCAGTGCGGCGCCGGGATTGTCGCAATACATGACGTTGGGGTCGGTGGTCGGATTGCCGTCGGCATCGAGCAGAATACCCGGCGCCATCCGTTCGCCCTTGTTGCGGGCGACCCGCACCTTGCCGAGCGCCACCACGCTGGTCGCCATGTCGAGGATGGTCATCGGAAATTGCGCCGTCGCCGGCAGGCCAATCGTATAGGGATTGGTGGCGTAGCGCGCCTGGCTGGCGCCAAAGGGCGCGACCAGCGGCCTGTGGCCGACCACATTGACGTGATGCATCGAAATAAAACCCTGTTCGGCGCAGCGTTCGGCCCAGGCACCGATCCGGCACAAATGAAACGAGCGCCGCGTGGCGACGATGGCGACGCCGTGTTCGCGGACCCGCTCCATGCCAAAATCCATCGCTTCGCCGCCGATCACCTGGCCGAAGCCGGCATGCCCGTCGACGACGATCAAGGCGCCGCTATCGACCGCAATCGTGGCATGGGCATTGACCTTCAGCCCGCCGTTGCGGACCGACAGCATATAACGCGGCAACATGCCGATGCCGTGGCTGTCATGCCCCATCAGATTGGCCATCACCAGATTGTCGGCGACCAGTCTGGCTTCTTCGTTCTGGCTGCCGGCGGCGCGGCAGATATTGGCGACGATGCCGCGCAGGGTTTCGGGGTCGATGGTTTTGGTCATGAATTTTGTTCCGTTTCACCGTGATTTGCGTGCGCCATCGCGTTCATCCGCGCCCGGTCGATGCCGAGCGTTTGCGCGGCGGCGATCAATTCTTCCCACGTCGCATCGTCCAGCGGCACGCCTTGCGCAATGCGTTTGGCCCGCATGGCGCGTTCCGGTTCGCCCGGCACCAGCACCGGTTCATCGGGGTTGGCCGGCGTCGCACTTTTGCAATAGGCGGCCATGGCGTCGATTTCGGCGCTGAGTTCGCCGGTGTCGCGAAACCGCGCCGGGTCGATGACAATCGCCAGCATATTGTTGACGATGGTGTTATCGACCTGGTTTTCCGGCAGGACCGAGCCGCCGCCACTGAGCGCCCCGGCCAGCAGGTCGCAGATCAACGACAGCCCGTAGCCCTTGTGCAGGCCGAATGCGCGCAGCGCCCCCATCGGGGTATTGAACATGACGTTCGGGTCGGTGGTCGGCGCGCCGGTGTGATCCATCAGGACGCCCTCGGCCACCGGCTCGCCCTTATTTTTGGCCACCCGCACCTTGCCCATGGCGATGGTCGCCGTCGCCATGTCGAGGACGATCGGCTCGTCCGGGTTGCCGGTCGGGATCGCGCAGCAGAACGGATTGGTCGAAAGCCGGCTTTGCGACCCCAGATAGGGCGCTACTCTTGGCGCATGGCCGTGCGCGTTGACGAAATGAATCGAGATCATGCCGGCGGAGGCACAGCGTTCGCCATAGGTCCCGACCCGGCCGATATGATTGGCGTTGCGCAACGAGAGGATCGACGCGCCGTGGTCGCGGGCCCGCGCAATCGCCATTTCGGTCGCCTCCATCGCCACCACCTGGCCATAGCCATGGCCGCCATCGACCAGCAGCATCGGCGGCGTATCGACGACGATCCGCGCATGAATGTTGGGCTTCAGCACACCGCGCGGCAGAAACCCCGCATAGCGCGGCATCATGCCGATACCGTGGCTGTCATGGCCTTTCAGATTGGCCTCGACCAGATGACCAGCGACAATATCGGCCTCATCCGCATCGCTGCCGCCGGCAACGCACATCGCCGCCAGGATTGCGCGCATTCGTGTGTGATCGATCAACATCGGGGGAATCGTATATCTCGAACCAGGGAAGGGGAAACCGTATGCGGCGCGGATTTGACCATATATCCTCGCGGCGCGGTAGCCGGTCTTTATGAAAAGCCAACCAATCGCGGGACGCCATGACGCAAATCTATGTCGATGCCGATGCCTGTCCGGTCAAGGACGAGGTCCTGCGGGTGGCGCAGCGCCACGGCCTGATGACCCATCTGGTCAGCGACGGCGGCATCCGCCCCCGGCCCGGCCCGCTGGTCCGCCTTGTGGTGGTGCGGCCCGGACCCGACGCCGCCGACGACTGGATCGTGGACAACATCCAGGCCGGCGACATCGTGATTACCAACGATATTCCACTGGCCGACCGCTGCCTGAAATTGGGTGCCGGCGCGATCCAGCCGGACGGCCGGGTTTTTAGCGACGCCTCGATCGGCACGGCCCTGGCGACGCGCAATCTGATGGCCGATCTGCGTGAGCGCGGCGAGGTCGGCGGCGGCCCAGCACCATTCGCCAAATCCGACCGGTCGCGCTTTCTACAAGCCCTCGAAAACGCCATTCAGGCACGGCTGCGCGCTTTACAATGAACCCCGACTGGACGTAAAAGGCGACCGGCGCCCGCAACCCGGCGCGCGAACCCTTGCCGGTACGAAAAATGACAGAATTCGAAGGCGTCGTTCCAGCCCTTGGACAGGCGTTGGCCAAGCGCGGTTACACCGATTTGACCCCGGTGCAAAAGGCGGTCCTGGCCCCCGGCCTTGGCGACAGCGACGCGCTGGTTTCAGCCCAGACCGGGTCGGGCAAGACGGTGGCCTTCGGCCTGGCGATGGCGCCGACAATTTTGGCCGGGGCCGAACGCTTTGCCCATGCGGCGGCGCCGCTGGCGCTGGTCGTCGCCCCGACGCGCGAGTTGGCGATGCAGGTCAAGGGCGAGCTGATCTGGCTGTACGCCATGACCGGGGCGAATGTTGCGTCGTGCGTCGGCGGGATGGATATGCGCGACGAACGCCGGGCTTTGCAACGCGGCGCGCATATCGTGGTCGGCACGCCGGGCCGGCTTCGCGATCACATCGAGCGCGGCTCCCTGGATACCGGCGGGTTCAAGGCGGTGGTGCTGGACGAAGCCGACGAAATGCTCGATATGGGCTTTCGCGACGATCTGGAATACATCCTCGGCTCGGCTCCGGCCGAACGGCGCACCTTGATGTTTTCCGCCACCGTGCCGCATTCCATCGCCAGGCTGGCGAAACGGTTTCAGCGCAACGCGGTGCGCATCGCCACCGCGTCCGAACGCGAACCGCACGGCGATATCGAATACCGCGCCTTGAGCGTCGCCCCCAATTACCGGGAGAACGCGATCATCAACGTGCTGCGCTATTTCGAGGCCAAGAACGCCCTGGTTTTTTGCGCCACCCGCGCCGCCGTCAGCCGCATGACCAGCCGCTTTACCAACCGGGGTTTCTCGGTGGTGGC
>PTKA01000088.1 GCA_002937525.1 Alphaproteobacteria bacterium MarineAlpha10_Bin3 | reverse complement strand
TAATTCAGTTTCTATTTTAAAACGGGAGACGCCTTGGAGGGTCATTAAAATTCGGCCATCGTCACTTTCAGCAAAAGCAGTGATGCGTCCGGCGCAGCCGATATGGAAAAGCTCCGTCCCTTCTGGCACCGGATCGGGCAGCATTTTTAGGGGCTGGACCATGCCGATCAGGCGAGACTGTTTCAGGCTATCGAGCACCATGCCCAGATAGCGTGGCTCAAAGATATTGAGCGGCATGCGACCGTGTGGCAACAGCATTGCGCCTGGGAGCGGAAAGATCGGCAGGCTATCCGGCAATTCATCGAACGCCAGCCCAAAGGGATCACCAAAATTCCCGTGCGGGACCCCTTGGGGGTTTTTTGGCATTAGGAGAACAACACCGCCGACAATTTGCGGCGACCTTCAACCGTCAAGGGATCACCATGACCAAGGGCTGGCTGACGCCGGCGGAAAACCCCTGCAAGATCCGGCCGACAATGATGAAATCGAAGGTCGGGCTGGTGGCGGCGATCATGGTGCCGATGAAGAACACCACGATGATCAGCATGAAGGTGATGCGCTGCCCGAACGCCTCGACCAGCCAGCTGTTCAGCAACTGGCTCAACGTCATCGTCGCGATGAATGCGGTCGCCATCCATTGCGCCTGGTCCTGGCCGATGCCGTAGGCACCCACCACACTTGGCACCGCGACATTGACGATAGTGACCGACAGCACCATCGACACGACTCCCAGCATCCCGGCGAAGGTCACCAGATAGCGGTATTTCGGGCCGAATTGCTGGAAACGGTGTTCAATGGATTCGGGGACGATGCCGGTTTCGGCCGGGCTTGTCGAAGTGGTCACCGAGGTTGGCGCCGCGCGCGGCGGCTATTTGTCGCGAATATCGATATTGATCTCAACCATCATCCCCGGACGAAGTTGGCGGTCTTTTTGGTCGATGGCGATGCGGACCGGAAGGCGCTGGGTTATCTTGGTGAAGTTGCCGCTCGGGTTGGGGCTGGGCAACAGCGCGAATTCGGCGGTCGTCGAATTGCCAATGGCGATCACATGGCCGATAAATTTTTGATACGCCTCGCCATTGTCGGGCGATTCAACGCCGAGCGCGTTCATCAGGCGGTCGAACATGCTCTCGTCCGGATAGGCATCGACCGAGACATCGACCCGCTGACCGATGCGCAGTTTGCGCACCTCGGTTTCCTTGATATTGGCTTCGATCCAGATTGTTTGGGGATCGTGCACCAGGGCAAGTCGCTGGCCCGGCGTGACATATTCGCCGACATCCACGAATGTCTTGTCCACGACGCCGTTGACCGGCGCGCCGATATTGCGGTCGGAAAGGTCAAGTTGCTGGCGCCGCATTTGCGCCCGCATGCCGCTTTCCTGGAATTCCAGCTTGGCGATCTCGCTGTCCAGAACGTCCAGGCGGGTCCGTTCGGCCTCCGCTTCGAGCAGCTTGTTGCGCGCTTCTTGCACCTGCGCCACCGCGCGGCGATGCTCGCCCGATAATTGCTGTTCGCGGGCCAGGGAAACGTCATAGGTCTTGCGCGAGATGATTTTCTTTTGATAGAGCGATTCCGAACGCTTGAAATCGGCGCGCGCCAATTTCAACTGCGGCGCCAGAGATTCAAGTTCGGCTTCGGCGGTGCCGAGTTCGGAGCGCTGGGTGCGGTAGCGCGTCTTGGTCTGGGCGTCGACCAGTTTCTTTTCGGCGATCAGGCGTTGCCGGTCGGCCTCGATGCCCTGGATGCGCGCGGTATATTGTTCGACCAGAAGTTGCGATTCGCGGGCGTCGATTTCGACGATGATCTGCCCCTTCTTGATGTCATCGCCTTCCGTAACGTGCAGCTCGGTCACCCAGCCGGCGACCCGGCTGCTGACCGTGATGAGGCTTCCAGCGATTCGGGCGTCGTATTCGTAGACATGGGTAAAGCGCGTGCCAATTTCCTGTACGCCCCAATACCCGCCGCCGCCCAGGACCAGGAGCATGATAATGTGACGAAACCAATTGCGTTTACGGCGGACAGGTGCGGGCGGTGATTTTACTTCGGAAGCATTCTGTTCGGTGGATTTCTCATCGGCGCCGGAGGCTTTATCATCGTTATCGGACAACCTTTATTCTCCTTATTCGTGTGTCTTGCGTGTCGATTGCGGCGAGGATTTTTCCCGCCTGCGGCGTCCGGTCCCGTGATCGAGGGAATTCGACCCTGGGACCGATTTCTTGGCCGCCGGCAACCGAAATCTCTAATTTCATCGAGCGTCGTCGGGCGACGCAGCGTCCAGATTCGACAAAGGACGCCAAGGCACACATGTTCGCAATCTGGTAAAGCATACACAGTTGAACCAATCTAGCAAGATTACCGCCCAAAGCCGGGCGCTGCGCTAAATCCGTTCCAACCATGAGCCGGGGTTATTTATGTCCAGAGCGATCATTGTCGGCGGCGCGCAAATGGGCCCCATCGCCCGCGATGACAGCCGCGCCGTGGTGGTCGCGCGGATGCTGGCGTTACTCGACAAGGCGCATGATCGGGGCTGCAATCTGGTGGTGTTTCCGGAACTGGCGCTGACCACGTTTTTTCCACGCTGGTGGATGGACAGCCAGAACGAAATCGATGCCTTCTTCGAGACGCAGATGCCCGGTCCCGAAACCCAGCCGCTGTTCGAGCGCGCCCGCCAATACGGCATCGGATTCTATCTCGGCTATGCCGAAAAAACCGTCGAGGACGGCCATGTTCGCCGCTACAACACCTCGATCCTGGTCGACCGGCAGGGCGTTATTGTCGGGCGGTACCGCAAGGTGCATCTGCCCGGCCATGCGCACTATGAGCCCGAACGGCCCTGGCAGCATCTGGAAAAGGGCTATTTCGAAGTCGGCGATCTTGGATTTCCGGTGTGGCGGACGATGGGCGGCGTCATGGGCATGTGCCTGTGCAACGACCGCCGCTGGCCCGAAACTTTCCGCGTCATGGGCATGCAGGGGGTCGAGCTGGTCATGCTCGGCTACAACACGCCGGCGGCAAACGCGGTCGGCCCGGAATCCTTCCATGTCCGCATGATGCACAATCATCTTTCCATGCAGGCCGGCGCCTATCAGAACGCCACCTGGGTCGTCGGCGTCGCCAAGGCTGGGCCGGAAGAAGGCTGCGATCTGATGGGCGGCAGCGTCATCGTCGCCCCGTCCGGCGAGATCGTCGCCCAGGCCCATACCTTGGGCGACGAGTTGATCGTGGCGGAATGCGACCTCGACGCCGGCAATTTCAACAAGGCCACGATCTTCAATTTCGCGGCCCACCGCCGCCCCGAACATTACAGGATCATCACCGACCAGGCCGGCGTCACGCCGCCGCCAAAGGATTAGTTCCATGCGCGAGCGCATCGTCGTCATCAATCCCAACTCGACCGAAGCCTGCACCCAATCGATCGATGCGGCGCTGGAAGCGCTGCGTTTCGCCGATGGCCCGGATATCGACTGCGTGACCATGAAAGAGGGGCCGCCGGGCATCCAGAGCCAACGGGATTCCGATAGCGTGATCGGGCCGATTTGCGACTATGTCCACGCCCGCGGCAACGACGCGGCCGCCTTCGTCATCGCCTGCTTCAGCGATCCAGGATTGCACGCGGCGCGCGAAGCCACCGGCCGCCCGGTCTTCGGCATCGCGGAGAGCGGCTATCTTGCCGCCATGACGCGCGGCGACCGCTTCGGCGTGATTTCGATCCTCGATTCCTCGGTGGCGCGGCACGGCCGCTATGTGCGCCAGATGGGCATCGCCGCGCGCAGCGCCGGCGACCGCGCGATTGGCCTCGGCGTGGCCGAACTCAGCCAGGAAGAATCGGTGCTGACCCGCATGATTGAGGCCGGGACGGCGCTGCGCGACGAAGACGGCGCCGATGTGCTGATCCTCGGCTGCGCCGGCATGGCCGGCTTCCGCGCCCCGCTGGCCGACGCGCTTGGCCTGCCCATCGTGGAACCGACCCAGGCCGCCGTCATCGCCGCCATCGGCCGCCTGCGCTGCGGTTGAAGGCATCCAGGACCGATCCCGACTTGTTGTCCTACGAAACCTTGCCGCGGGCGTAGCCGCAGATGACTTCGATCAATCTGGTCATCGTCTGGCGCTGTTCGTCGAAACAATCGCGTTTCGTGAAGTTGCGTTCGTCCCAGTACAGGCGGCGGTTAATTTCGATTTGCAGGCTGTGGCGCTTGCGGGCCGGGTCGCTGTAGGCGCGGACCAGCTCGACGCCTTTCTGGCCGTCATTTACGCCAACCTTGAAGCCAAACCCGGCCAGCGTCTCGCGAACCAGTTCGGTGAATTCCGCGCCCGCGGTGGTGCCGTCGCGGTTGCCCAGCACATAGTCGTTTTCATTCGGCTCGCCCGCCTTGTCGAACCCGGTGGCCCATTTGGAGGGCATCGAGTGACAGTCGATATGCCACACCGCGCCGAAGCGGCCGTGGGTTTCATCGAGTTCTCGGCGCAGCATGTCGTGATAGGGCCGCCAGTAATTTTCGATCCGTCTGCGCACTTCGGCGACCGACAGTTTGCGGCCGTAAATCGCCGCGCGTTTGCGCCCGGATTGAGAGCGGATTAGGCCCATGCCGGACCGGGTTTTGCGGCTGATTGTCAGGGGATGCGGCCAGTCGCCATCGAGCATGTCGGGGTCGATATCGGCGTCCGACCGGTTGGGGTCGATATACATGCGGCTGAAGGTGGCCGCGATCAGCGGTGCGCCATGGTCCGGCGCGGCGGCGAATAATTCGTCCACGAACGGGTCTTCGCCGCGCCGCAACATCGACAATGGCACGATATAGTCGAAATCGTCCGGGTAATGCGTCCCGCTATGCGGCGAATCGAAGACGGCGGGAACAGGCGCGCCGCGCGGCCGGATAATCGTGACCGGATCCATCAGAACAAAATCCGCGCGCCGAAATTGCGCTTGGGGTCGAGCTCCATGGCAAGGCGTTGCAGCGGTTTGGCGTGGTCGGATTTGGCGCAGGGCAGGAATTCGCCGCTGCCCCGATCCGCATTCAGTTCGCCGTGATCGATCACGACCCGGCCGCGGCTCACCACCGTGACTGGCCAGCCGGTCAATTCCATGCCCTCATAGGGCGTATATCCGGTGTTGTCGTGCAGCATGGCGGCGTTCACCGTGACCCGCCGGTCCGGGTCCCAGATCGCCAGATCGGCGTCCGATCCGACCGCAATCGTACCCTTGCGCGGATACAGCCCGTATATTTTGGCCGCCGCCGTGGCCGTCAGATCGACGAAACGTTGCAGATCGATCCGGCTTTTGCCGACACCTTCCGAAAACAGCAAGGGCAGCCGCAATTCGATCCCCGGCACGCCGTTGGCGATTTCCTTGAAGGATGGATTGGGACCCGCTTTCAGCTTGCCGGTGGCGTCGAAACGGTAGGGCGCGTGGTCGGACGAAACCACCTGGAATATGCCGGTCTGGAGACCGCGCCAGATCGCTTCCTGGCCCGCCTTGTCGCGCGGTGGCGGACTGCAACAGAACATGGCACCTTCCATGCCCTTGCGGTCCAGATCGTCGATGGTGAGAAACAGATATTGCGGGCAGGTCTCGCCGTAAACCTTGAGTCCCCTGGACTGGGCCAAGCGGATTTCCTCCATCGCTTCTTCGGCCGAGACATGAACGATCAACAGCGGCGTGTCGACCAGCCGGCCAAGCGCGATGGCGCGGTTGGTCGCCTCGCCCTCGGCGATCTGGGCATGGCTGATGGCGTGGAACTTCGGCGCCCGGTTGCCGCCGTCGAGCAGGCGGCGGGTCAACCAGCGGATCATGTCCCAGTTTTCCGCGTGAATCATGGTCATCGCGCCCTCGCGCCGCGCTGCCGACAGCACGTCGAGCATCTGATAATCGTCCAGTTTGGTGCCGTCATAGGTCATATAGACCTTGAACGAGGTGTAGCCGTCATGGATCAGCGCCGGCAATTCCTGGCCCAGCACATGTTCGGTCGGATCGGTGATGATCATGTGGACGGCGAAGTCGATGACCGCCTTGGCGTCGCCCAGCTGGCGGTAATCGTCGACCGCGCGGCGCAGCGATTCGCCGCGCTGCTGAACCGCAAACGGAATGATCGTCGTCGTGCCGCCATGGGCGGCGGCGACGGTGCCGCTATGGAAGTCGTCGGCGCACATGATGCCCATGCCCGACACCTGTTCGATATGGCAATGGCTGTCGATGCCGCCGGGCAGAACCAGCTTGCCGGTGGCGTCGATTTCCCGCCCGCCGGCGTCGAGCCCGGCGCCGAGCGCCACGATGCGGCCATCGCGCACGCCGATGTCGCAGTCGCTTTGATCGGCCGCCGTCACCACCGTCCCGCCGCGAATCACCAGATCGTATGGCGCCATATCCTGGCCTCCCCAGCCGTCGAAAATTATAGTCTTGCACCGCCGATCAGCGCGACATTGCCGTGCAG
>PTKA01000087.1 GCA_002937525.1 Alphaproteobacteria bacterium MarineAlpha10_Bin3 | reverse complement strand
GAGATTAGAAGAACTACTTAATTTTAATACTCAGAGTAGAGATTACTTAGATTATCTTGGTATTAATGAAGGAGAGATCCTTCACACCCATCATCGACCCTCCCCAGGTAGCCATTCTGGGTGTGGGGCGGACCGTCGTGGTTACGGACGAACCGGAAAAATACGCCAACCGCTCGAACTTCGCCAAGGGCGTTACCGTCGAACACCGCGACGAGCTGGATCGCGTACAGCGCGAAATCCGTGAAATTCCAGGCGTCACCGCGATCATCTACGACCAGACCTGCGCCGCCGAAAAACGCCGCCGGCGCAAGCGCGGCACTTTTCCCGACCCGGCCCGGCGCGTGGTCATCAACGAATTGGTCTGCGAGGGCTGCGGCGATTGTTCGGTGGCGTCGAACTGCCTGTCCGTCGTGCCGCTGGAAACCGAATTTGGCCGCAAGCGGGCCATCGACCAGTCGAACTGCAACAAGGATTTTTCCTGTCTGAACGGTTTTTGCCCGAGTTTCGTGACCATCGAGGGCGGCCAACTTCGCGCGCCCAAACCGACATCCATCCAGAGCGATATATTCGAGGTGCTGCCCGATCCGCTACTGCCATCGACGGACACGCCCTATGGCATCTTGATCACCGGGGTCGGCGGCACCGGCGTGGTGACGATCGGCGCGCTGCTCGGCATGGCGGCGCATATCGAGGGCAAGGGCTGTTCGATTCTCGATATGACCGGGCTGGCGCAGAAGGGCGGTGCGGTGCTCAGCCATGTCCGTATCGCCAACAAGCCCGAAGACATTCACGCCGTGCGGCTGGCATCCGGTGGCGCAAAGCTGCTGCTGGGCTGCGATATCGTGGTTGCCGCCGCGCCCGGCGCGCTGGCCACGGTGGCGCCCGGCGAAACCATGGTCGTCGTCAACACGCATGAGACCATCGTCGCTGATTTCCCGCGCAACCCGGACCTCGAATTTCCGGAAGCGGAACTCGAACGCGGCATCGCGGCGCGGGCCGGCGTGGAACACACCAATTTCGTGGCGGCAACCCGGCTGGCGACGGCGCTGCTGGGCAATTCAATCGCCACCAACATGTTCATGCTGGGATTCGCTTGGCAGAAGGGCACGATCCCGGTTGGCCGGGCGGCGATCGAGCAGGCGATCGATCTGAACGGCGTCGCCGTCGATGCCAACAAACGGGCGTTTTTGTGGGGCAGGCGGGCCGCGCACGATCTGGCGGCGGTCGAAAAAGCGGCCGGTCCAGCCGCCGCTCCGGCGCCGGCATTCGCCACGACTCTGGAGGATATCGTCGCGCGGCGAATCGAACACCTGACCGGGTATCAAGATCAAGCCTATGCCCGGCGCTACAAGGATCTGGTGGTACGCGTGCAGACGGCGGAAGCCAAAATCATGCGGGGCGAAGACGGGTTGGCCCGGGCGGTCGCGCGCTATTATTTCAAGCTTCTCGCCTACAAGGACGAATATGAAGTGGCCCGGCTTTACACCGATTCGGGCTTCATGCAGTCTGTACGCGCACGGTTTGAAGGCGATTTCCGGCTTAATTTCCATCTGGCGACGCCGCTATTGGCGAAACGGGATCCGCATACCGGGCAGTTGCGCAAAAAATCCTATGGGCCGTGGATGCTGCGCGCCTTTTCGGTGCTGGCCAAGCTAAAATTCTTGCGCGGCACCGCCTTCGATCCGTTCGGGCGCAGCAAGGAGCGCCGCCGCGAACGCGGGCTCATCGCTGAATACGAAACCATGGTGGCCGAACTGCTGACCGGGCTGAAGGCGGATAATCACGGTTCGGCCGTTGAACTGGCCAGCATACCCGAACACATCCGCGGTTTCGGCCATGTCAAGGAGCGCCATATCGACGATGCCAAGCAGCGCGAAGCCAGGGCGTTGGCCGCCTTCCGCAACCCCGCTTCTCGCGCCGACGCGGCGGATTAGGCACCGCGCCGCCACAAAGTTACCTTATTTGCGCCCCGGCGCGGCCCCGGTTGGTGGCCAAGATGGCTTGGTTGTCATCGCAAGGGAATGCCGGGTCATGACGAAAAAACGCTTCATTCCGCTCTTTTTCGCCCTCGTCTATTTCGTGGTGCCGCCAAGCGCCGTCTACCTTCAGGTCGCGTTGTCGGACGGCACCGCCGTTCCTGCGGTGTACGCGGCGCCGGCAATGCCGGCGATCCCCGCTGTCTTGGCAGCACCGCCTGCCGATCCAGCGCCGCCTATCGTCCTTTAGGGCGGCATCAATGCATGCCGAGCGCGGCCAGATAGGTGTCCAGCAGGGCTTCTTGTTCTTGCCGGTCGGCGCTGTCTAGTTTGCGCAGGCGGACGATCTGGCGCATGATCTTGACGTCGAATCCGGTCCCTTTTGCCTCCGAATAGACTTCCCGTATATCCTCGGCCAGCGCCGTTTTTTCTTCTTCGAGGCGTTCGATCCGTTCGATGAATGAACGCAGGCGCTCGCCCGCCACGCCACCGGTTTCCGCCATATCCTGTCGTCTCCTTGAATTCGTGGTTTCCGCGCGCCGCTTTAATATGCCCGGCCGGGCAGGAGCAAGAAGTTTCTTGCGCTTTACGCCTCTTCGTCGGCGAATATCGCGGCGTCGGTGCGCGCGGGGCCGTCATACAGCGCAATCGCATGATCGAGCGCCGCCACCGGGTCGATGAAACGCGTGGTTCCGTTGGCTGTATCGCCGACCATCAGGACGCCGTTTCGCACCCGGACGCGAAGGTCGTCCGCGTCATCGTCGCCGATTTCAATCTCGTTGCCGCCCGGCCCGCGCCACGCCAGCCGCCAGTGCCAGTCGATGGCGGCGCGGCCCAGTTCCTCGCCCACGAAATCGATCAGGTCGCGGTCGTTCGCCGCCGGCAAACCGAGTTGCCTCCGCCTTCGGGCAACCCACAGCCGCGTGGCCAGCCAGTAGAGCAGCGGCGCATAGAGCGGCGAGGCCAGCGCGAATAACGCAAACAGTTCCACGCCGCGCCAGCCCGGCTGAACGAACCATATAAAAAGCAGCGCGACGCTAACCGCGGCCAGCGCGACAGTGTAGATCGCGAACGTCATTTTTCACGCCGGGCGGTCAGCCGGGATGCGATTCCGTGAACTTGGCTTTTTGTTTGGCGTTCGCTTTGCGCTGATGTTTCGCCTTCCATTCGCCGTAAGGCTCGCCATAGACGATTTCACGGGCGTCTTCGTAGCCCAGTTCGAGGCCGCGCTCCCGCGCCGCCGCGACATACCATTTCGACAGGCAGTTGCGGCAGAACCCGCTAAGGTTCATCAAATCGATGTTCTGGACATCGGTCCGGTCCCGCAAATGCGCCACCAGGGTCCGAAACGCCGCCGCTTCCAGTTCAATGCGCGTCTGTTCGTTGAATTCAACCATGTCATTTGTCTCCTTTAACGCCAGGGTTTTCTATACACGAGACGCCGTGCAGGGTCTCCTTAATCAGCCAATCGACCACCGCCCGGATTGCTTCGGCGTCGCTGGTGCCGGATTGCTTGGCTTGGGCATAACAGGCAAGCTGGCGGTGCGCGCTGGTCCCCCGGCGCACAATTTCACGCGCGCCCTCTACCTCCGCCACGCAATCGAGCCGCTCGGCATCCTCGCGGACAAGGTCGATAATCTCGTCCAGCAACGCCGGGAATTCGACGATACGCCCCTTGCCGAAATCGACCAGGCCACGGTCGAAACCATGGCGCTGCGCGCGCCAACGGTTTTCCCGCACCAGCATGTTCGCGTAGACCCGCCAGCGCTGATTGCCGCGCCGCAAGCGGATCAGCATCGACAGCAAGCACATATAGAGCGCGGCCACGGTAATGCCGTCCTCCAGCCGGGTGCAAATATCGGCGATCCGCATTTCCAGGGTCGGAAACCGCGAATGCGGGCGGATATCCCACCAGATCTTGCTGGCGTCCTCGATCAGCCCGGCGTTGACCAGGGCGGCCACATGGCGGGTATATTCGGCATGACTTTCGAAGCGTTCGGGCAGGCCGGTTCGGGGCAGCGCGTCGAACACGCTCAACCGGTAGCATTTCAATCCGGTGTCCTGGCCCTGCCAGAACGGCGACGAGGTGGTGAGCGCCAGCAGATGGGGCAGGAAATAGCTGACCTGGTTGAGCAGGTCGATACGCAAATCGTCGTCTGGTATTCCGACATGAATATGCATGCCGCAGATCAGCAGCCGCTGGACGACATGGCGCATATCCTCAGCCAGAAGGTTGTAGCGGTCATGGTCGGTCCGGCGCTGGCTGCGCCATTCGGCAAAAGGGTGGGTCGATGCGGCGATCGGCGCCAACCCCGCTGACTTTGCCGCCGCCGCGACGCAGCCGCGCAGATGAACGATATGCGCGCGCGCCTCGCCGATCGACCGGCAGACCGGCGTGCCGACCTCGATCTGCGCGCGCAGGAATTCCGGCGCCACCGCACCGCCCTTTTCGCCAATCAGCGCGCGGCAATCGCGAAGGATCGACGCCGGCGGATCGGTCGCCAGTTCCCGCGTGGCCGGATCGACCAGCAGATATTCCTCTTCGATGCCAAGCGTCAGCAGCGGTTCGGCGGCGGTCATGACAGCCCGTCCAGGACCGGCGAAAGCGCCGCAGCGACGATTCCAGCCCAGTGTTCGTCGCCACGGTCATGGTCGATCAGGTCCTGGCGGAACTCCAGCAGCACGTTCGGCAAGCCGGCGGGAAGTGCGTGGGTTTCGATGGTTTTGCCAAACAGATCGAAACCGGAATAAGGCTTGTTGTCGCCAATGCACAGGGCTGGATCGCGGGCCAGCGCCGCCATCAAGGGCGCCGCGATCCGGGCGTCGGAATTATACAGCACTCCGATATGCCACGGCCGGGCCACGCCCTTCATGGCCGGCGTGAAACTATGCACCGAAATCAGCGCCGCGCCAGGCCGCGCCGCTATCGCCGCCGCGACCGCGTCGTGATAGGGGTCGAAAATTGCTGCGATCCGGGCATCGATTTCGGCCGATGAAAGCCCTTGGTTGCCGGGAATGACAACGCCGTCGCTGATCTCGCGGACTGACGTTAGATCGTCCAGCGGCCGGTTCAGATCGATCGTCAGGCGCGAATATCCGGCCAACAACGCCGGCGCATCCAGCCGCGCCACCAGCGCCCGCGTTACCGCCGCCGCACCGATATCCCACGCGATATGGCGCTCCAGCAGCGCCGGATCGAGCCCAAGGCCGTTCAACGCACCCGGCACCGCATGACCGCCATGATCGCACACCAGCACCGCGTTCGCGCGGCCGCCGGGATTGACGATGGTATAGGGCGCCGGGTCGCCGGACTGGAGCAAGGTTGCGGGATTGGAAATCACGGTGGCGCTGGCAGACATGCCCGGACTATAGCGAAATCGGTCGCGTTGACTGTGTGAAAATATTGGATTTCTGTTCGGATAGCTACCTAGAAGGGCCTGTCATGTCGCCGGCTCGCAATGTCGATTAACGGAGGTCATGGAGATTCGAGAACGTCCTGCCGTTGACACTTAGGACAGTGGACTGGATAAGCTCGCCGTCTTTCTCGTTCGGCCTCACCTGGTTCAAACACTTGCGTTTCAAACTGTTGACCACAGTTGAGGCATTTGTATCGTTTCGTAACCATCGTTCACCTCAAATCCTTCGGACGCATCAATGCTGGAGTGGTTCGATCAGAATATTCCAGTAGTATTCTGCCGCCCCTTCAAATGTTAAGTTTGCCTCACTGCCAATGCCGTATCCCATCGACATACCTTGGGCTTTCATAGAAAGGTTTTGTTCGCCGGCCTCCACCGACATGATTTCGTTGTAACTACCAAAGTTAGGTTCATCTGACATCGAATAGAGAATTTGACCGGTTGACTAGCGGGTCCCATGCTGGATACGGCAGCGCGACTTCGCTTCGCCGCCACGATAAATGATCACCGTAAAATTATTGGCGTCAATTCGCCGAAACCGCGAGTCTATGTCCGAATGCCTATTAACTAATTCATCGAGCGACGCCTCAAAAAATCGTGCCATCTACTCGAACGCCTCTTGCACAAAGTCATCCTTGTCTGCGTCGCTGAATTCCTGGCGAATTCGCAGGTTCGCCGAACGTGGCGCATCGACAATAGTGGCGGTGCCGGTATTAGGTTTCGCCGCTTGCGCTGCTATAGCAGTCGTTGCCCCCATTTCTGCAAGCGCACGCTTGATGCCATTTACAATTTCAAGGAACGCTTCGTCTAGGTCAGGCCATTTTACTACAGGTTTACCGTCCTTCGGCATGGCCAAAAGGCTGCCGAATGGCGTAGCTTTCCAGTCGCATGGTCGGAGGATGATCGGAAGAACACGGGTGTCGCCTGCGTTATGGCGCTCCATAGCGCGCAACATTTCGGTGAGCTATAGCTGAATCTTGGTGATGGGGGAATTGGGTGGCGTATCCTGGCGTTGTCGAAGACGCCGATTTTCCGAAGAAAGGATACGCCATGAAAGAA
>PTKA01000086.1 GCA_002937525.1 Alphaproteobacteria bacterium MarineAlpha10_Bin3 | reverse complement strand
TGAATGCCTCGATCCAGACCGCGCCGTCCTTGCGTTTGGTAATTTCGTTGATCGCGGCGTTGAGCGCATCGCGGTTTTGCGAGCGCAGCGCCGCGCTCGCGTAGGCCGGATTGGAACCGAGGGCCTCACCTTCCAGCAAGGCGCAAAACCGTTCCCAGATGACCTGCCCGGCCACCGCGATATTGATATATCCGTCGGCCACCTCGAACACGCCGGTGGGAATGCTGGTCGGGTGGTTGTTGCCGGCCTGTTGCGGCACATCGCCATCGACAAGCCAGCGCGCGGCCTGAAAATCGAGCATGAATATCTGCGCCGCCAGCAACGATGTCTCGACCCATTGGCCGTGGCCAGATTTACCCCGCTCCAGCAGGGCGATCATGATGCCTTGCGAACATAGCAGCCCGGCGCACAGATCGGCGACCGGAATGCCGACCCGGACCGGCCCCTGCCCCGGCAGCCCGGTGATCGACATCAGCCCGCCCATCCCCTGGGCGATCTGGTCGAAGCCCGGCCGCCCCTTATAGGGACCGTCCTGACCGAAACCGGAAATGCTGCCAAGGATGATTGCGGGATTGACCTTGCGCAGTGATTCATAGTCGATGCCAAGGCGGTCCTTCACATCGGGACGGTAATTTTCGACCACGACATCGGCTTTTTGGACCAGCCGCATAAAGATCGCCAGACCCTCGGGGTCCTTCAGGTTCAAGGTCACGCCGCGCTTGTTGCGGTGCAGGTTCTGAAAATCGGGGCCGTGCCGCTTGCCGCCAAGCCCCTCGCCACTATCGAGCGCTTCGGGCAATTCAACCTTGATGACGTCGGCACCCCAATCCGCCAACTGGCGCACGCATGTCGGCCCGGCCCTGACCCGGGTCAGATCGAGAACCGTATAGTCCGACAGCGCCGATGACGCAGCCTTGTGCGGCATTTTCTTTCCCTCATGATTACGGAATGATTGTTAGCCAATCTCGAAGGTCACCGATTGTGATCGTCGATACAGGCCGCAAATACTCGCGGCCGGCGGCAAACCCTGCCTTCCTACAACCGCCGCAACAAAACGTTTTTTACCTTAGCATCTCTATACATGTATTAACATTACGCCCGGCAGGGTCAACCCGAACAAAACCTTAAAAGGAATATAAACATATTTTGGCCAAAGTCAACCGCCAGATGGCGGTGCGAGAATTCGAAGGTAACCCAGGCTGCCCTCTCGAGGTGAGCGCGCTGCAGCTATTGGTTATGCTTTGCGAGAAAGGCCGTCACCGCCTCAAAGAACTGATCGAAGGCCGGTGTCCCCTCCAAAATCACATGGTTGTTTCCGGGCAGTTCGACGAAGCTCGCGTCATCGATGAACCTGGCGATCCCGCGGCCCTCCTCAAGCGGCGCAACATGGTCACCCGTGCAGTGAAGCACCAAAGTGGGGACGCTAACCCGTTTCGCCAATTCGGTCGCGTCGATGCGGGCGTTCATATTCCACAGCCGGAGCGCGTTCTCCGGGCTGGTGGAGATGCGCTGGAGTTCATCGAATTTTCCCGCGACATCGGGCGCGGCGTCGGGAAGGAAATTGGAGGTGAAAAAGCGACGGAAAACGGGATTAGTAGACCCCCATTCGTCCCGAATCATCACCGACAGCACCTCGAACAGCTTCTGCTGCTCGGGGTCCGGGCGCCTTGAGGACCGGTCGCCCCTCACCGATGCTCGCCCACGCGATTTGAACGCCGTCGCGTGCAGTGGCGAAGCGAACGCGCTGACTGTGCGCCACTTCGGAAAGTTCCTTCTCGTCCGGTGGCGCGTCGGGCGTCCACTGCCAAACCCGGATCGGCCGCGAGATGTTCTTCACGCGCTGACTTCCCATATCGCGGAAGGGATCGCGGATACGGTCGCCGACCGCCTGATGCACGATGTCCGATACGCACACACCGCCAGGCTCCGAGAGTCCCTCCAGACGCGATGCGACGTTCACGCCATCGCCGAAGACGTCCCCTTCGTCGAAAATGACATCGCCAAGATTGATCCCGATGCGATAGATAATACGGGTATCGACCGCATTCGCGCTTTCACGCTCAGCCATCACTGTCTGGATGTCAATTGCGCACCGCACGGCATCTTGAGCGGCGCCAAACTCCACCAGCATTCCGTCGCCGGTGGTCTTTATGATGTGCCCGCGGTTGTTCTCGATCTCGGGTTCGATTATCTCCCGGCGGTGGGCTTTCTGGCGCAGTATCACGCCCTCCTCATCCCGCTCCATAAGCCGGCTGTAGCCCGCCATGTCGGCGACAAGGATAGCGGCGAGTCGGCGTTCCATGGTCCAGTCTCCGTTAGGTGGTCGTTTCACGGTCTGCGCGGCGGAATTTATCTGAGTTGCGCCGAGGCGGAAGGTCGGTTGTTGGCTAATAAGAGAAGTTCCGACCACCTCCGCGCCACCTCCGATCGCCGCCCAACAGCCGACACCCAAGCCCTAATCCATCACAAATGGCGTTGCTCCGAAGGCGGCACGAGTTCACTCTCGGCCGCGTCTTCGTCCAGTACCGGCGGCAGCAATGCGGCGAGTTTCCGGCTCATTGCTTCCAACTCATCCTGTATGCTGGCGATATTGACTTCGAGCCGCTGAATTTTTTCGTGATTGCTGGCGATCTGGTCGTCCTGCCGGTTGGACTTATCGAGCGTGTTGCGCATCTGGCGGCGAACTTCGGCCAGCTCCCGGCTCATCAGACCCATCATCTGCTGCTTCATCGAACCGAGGCTCATCCAGCACATGAAGCCCACGATAACCAGCCCCGCCAGATTCACGATGGCAAGCGTGCCGCCAAAATCCATGACGAAAATCCCCCGCATGACAAAGATTACGCAGTATATCATGGATTTTCCATCACTGGGCATTCATCCCCGGCGGACGGCACGGAGAACGCAATGGAACTCGACCGACTGACCACGCCCGCACTGATCGTGGATCGCGCGATTGTCACCCGCAACATCGAGCGGATGGGCGCGCGCATGGCGGCGCATGGCGTGGCTTTGCGGCCGCATCTGAAAACCGCCAAATCGGCGCAAGTGGCGGCCCTTGCGGTGGCCGGTCAGGCCGGCGGCATCACGGTATCGACGTTGGCCGAAGCGGCCTATTTTCTCGGTCACGGGTTTTGCGATATCACCTATGCGGTCGGGATCGTCGCCGGGAAGCTGCCGGCGGCGGCCGATTTGATGGCGCGCGGCGCAGATCTGAAGATACTCACCGATAATATGGACGCCGCCCGGGCCATCGCCGCCTTCGAAGGCCCGGCGCGGTTCAAGGTCCTGATCGAAATCGATTGCGGCGACGCCCGCACCGGCTTGCTGCCCGACAGCCCGCAATTGATCGCGGTCGCGCGGATCATCGACGGCGCGCACAATGCAGCGTTATGCGGCGTGCTGACCCATGGCGGCCATTCCTACCTCGCCACGGACATCGAAGGGATCAAACAAGCCGCGCGCGAGGAACGCACAGCGGTCATTGGTGCTGCGCAACGGTTGCGCGGCGCCGGGCTGCCCTGCCCCATCGTCAGCGCCGGATCGACGCCGACCGCGATCCACGGCGAATCCTATGAAGGGCTGAGCGAGATGCGGCCGGGCGTGTTCGTCTTTTTCGACCTCGACCAGCTCGCCCGCGAGGTGTGCCGGCGCGAAGATCTGGCGCTCAGCGTGCTGGCCAGCGTGATTGGCCATAACCGGCATGTCGGGCAGATCGTCCTGGATGCCGGCGCGCTGGCCCTGTCGAAGGATATCAGCGCCAATGCGCGCTGGCCGCAAACCGGCTATGGCGCGCTGTGCGATCTGCATTCCATGCAACCGCTATACGGCCTTCATGTCGCCAAGGTCAGCCAGGAACACGGCATCGTTCCGGTCAACGACGATGCGCTTTACGACAGGCTGCCGATTGGCGCGAAGGTCCGCATATTGCCCAACCACGCCTGCATCACGGCCGCCGGCCATGACCGCTATCACGTCGTCGAAGGCGCCAAAATCGTCGATGAATGGGACCGCGTCAACGGGTGGTGATGGTTTTTACCGAACAAATACGTCGTCGCGAACGGTTCGCTCGAGATTTGCGCTAACGCCAAGACCAGAAATCATTGCCTTCGTTCAGATAGTTCCGGGCCAGCACCATCTTGTGTACTTCTGACGCGCCATCGACAAGCCGCGCCTGGCGGGCATAGCGGTAGATCCATTCCAGCACCGTGTCCTTGGAATAGCCGCGCGCGCCGTTGAGCTGGATCGCGGTATCGACCGCCTGATGCAGCGTGTCGGCAACCTGGATCTTCGCCATCGACACTTCCTTGCGGGCGAAATCGCCTTCGTCGAGCCGCCGGGCGGCCCGCATGGTCAGCAGGCGGCCGACCTCGATCGCCATCGCCACGTCGCCCAGCATCCATTGCACCCCTTCATGCGACGCCAGCGTTTCGCCGAAGCTGACCCGCTGCACAACGTAATCGCGGGCGATTTCCATCGCCCGGCGCGACAGGCCCAGCCAGCGCATACAATGGGTCAGCCGGGCGGTGCCAAGCCGAATCTGGGTCAGCTTCAGCCCCTCGCCGACCGCCATCAGCCGGTCCTCGTCGGGAATTTCCAGGCCGTCGAATTCGAGTTCGCAATGGCCGCCATGTTCTTCGGGGCCCATGATCGGTATCCGCCGGGTGATGCGCCAGCCGGGCTGGTCGGCGTGAAACATGAACGCAGTCAGGCCGCGCCTGGCATCGTCCGAGGTCCGGGCAAGCAGAATGAAATGCTTCGCCACGGCGGCGCCGGTAATGAACCATTTGGTGCCATGGACGATCCATTTATCGCCGTGCTTGACCGCCGTGGTGCGCATGACGCTTGGATCGGACCCGGCACCCGGCATCGGTTCGGTCATGATGAATGACGAACGGACATCGCCATTGGCAATCGGCCGCAGCCACTTGTCCTTCTGATCGGGCCGGGCGACCTGGCTCAGTATCCGCATATTGCCATCGTCGGGCGCCGATGCGTTGAAGCAGACCGGGCCGAAAATCGACCGGTTCATCTCCTCGTAGCACGGGGCGATATCGACGACGCTGAAACCCAGCCCGCCATCCTCGACCGGCAGCGACAGCGACCAGATCCCCTCCTTCTTGGCCATCGCCTTGAGCGGCCCGAGCGGCTCCTCGGCGATGTTTTCATGTTCGTCGTAGTTCGAACGGTCCGCTTCCAGGGGGATGATATGGGTATCGACGAACGCCTTGATGCGCAGCCGCATTTCCTCGGCTTCAGGCGACAGCGTGAAATCCATCTTAATGGTCTCCAGAAATTATTTTACGCGATGGCGAGGCCATGGCCGCCGTCAACGGTGACGATGCTGCCGGTCATGAACGCCGACCCGTCGCCCGCCAGCAACAGCAAGATCGCGTCCAGATCGCTGGCCAGCCCCAGCCGCCGTTGCGGGATACGCGCGATCATCGCCTTGCCGGCGTCGCTGGCGAAAAACGCCCGGTTAAAATCGGTTTCAATATAGCCCGGCGCGATTGCGTTGACCCGGATATTGTCGCGCGCAAGGTCCAGCGCCAGCGCCTTGGTCATCGTCACCACGGCGGCCTTGCTGATGGCGTAACTCGAAAGCTGCCGCGTTACCCCGCCATGGCCCAGGATCGAGGCGATATTGACGATGGCGCCGCCGTCGCCGACGCGCACCATATGGCGCGCGGTTTGCGTCGCCACCCGCCAGGCGCCGGTCAGATTGGTGCCCAGGACGGCTTCCCAGTCGGCCTCGTCGATATCCAGCGCCGGCTTGGGCGCGGTAATGCCGGCATTGTTCACCAGGATGTTTATCGCGCCAAACTCGCGCACGGCGGCGGCGACCGCGTCGCGCACGCTTTGCGGGTCCTGCACGTCCAGCGAAACCGCCACCGCGTGACCGCCGGAACCGGCGATTTGCGCCACCACATCGTCCAATCTGTCGCGGCGCCGCGCGGCGACCGCGACCCTGGCCCCGGCCCCGGCCAACGTCACGGCGAAGTGCCGGCCAAGCCCGCTGGACGCGCCGGTGACCAGTACCGCGCGGCCGTCGAGAGGTTTTTGAATCATGCGTTCCTGGCCCGCTCGCGGAGCAGAAACTTTTGAATTTTCCCGGTCGAGGTCTTGGCCAGCGGCCCGAAGACGACGCGGGTCGGGCATTTGAAATGGGCCAGATTTTCACGGCAAAAGGCGATGATATCGGCCTGCGAAACCGCGCTTGCATCCGGTTTCAGCGACACGAAGGCGCAGGGCGTCTCGCCCCATTTTTCATGCGGCGCCGCGACCACGGCGGCTTCCATGATCTGGGGATGGCGGTATAGCGCCTCCTCGACTTCCAAACTCGAGATGTTTTCGCCGCCCGATATGATGATGTCCTTGGCCCGGTCCTTGATTTCGATGTACCCGTCGGCGTGCATGACGCCAAGATCGCCGGTATGCAGCCAGCCGCCGCGCAAAGC
>PTKA01000085.1 GCA_002937525.1 Alphaproteobacteria bacterium MarineAlpha10_Bin3 | reverse complement strand
CATCGCCCGGCACCTATATCAGCGCGGCCGAACAAGGTGTTCCGCTGTTCGTCGGGCTGCGCGGCGACGGGCTGGAAAGCCTCAAACACAACATCGCGACCTACCGCGACACCTGGCGCAAGGCCGGCCATGACGGCAATGGCAGCGTCTATTTGCGGGTTCCCGTCTATGCCGCGGCGAGCGAGAGAGCGGCGCGCGAGGAACCCCGCGCCAACATCGAATATTATTTCGAACGCCAGGCCCGGATGGTCGCCCAGGCCGCCAAGCTGCACGCCAAGGGTGCCGCCGGCAAACGGACGGCGGCCAGTCTGGCGGCGCTGAGCTATGCCGATATCCTGGAAAGCCGGGTCTGTTTTGGCACCGCGGCGCGCATCATCGACCGGTTGCGCGAATGGCAGGAGGTGCTGGGGATCGACGGCATCATCATCGAAACCAATGCCGGCAATATGCTGAGCGAGGAACGCGAACTCAACAGCCTGCGCATCATCACCCATGAGGTCATGCCGGCCTTCAAATAGGCCGGTTCAGATCATTTCCAGGCGAATACCGGCTGTTCCAGGTGATCGACCCGCGTATCGCGGCCGAAAATGGCGACCTCGCGGAACTGATAGATCATCGCGGCGGTCGGGGCATGCACCTTGGCGCCGGCGATTTTCAGCCGGATCAGCGGCCGGTCGCTTTGCGGGATCGAGGAAAATTCCGGCGTATCGTCGCGCGCCAGCCGTTCCAGCGTGACGTAATGCACCTTTGCGACTTCGCCCGGTTCGGCCCTGACCGCGACCTGACCGCCGGCCCACAGCACGACCGGGGTGATGCGGTATCCCGAACGGGTCGGATAATCGTCGAGCAGACCGAGCACGTTTGCCGGCCCCAATGTCACGCCCATTTCCTCGTCCAGTTCACGCAACGCCGCCTCGATGGCGCTCTCGCCCAGATCGACCCGGCCACCGGGCAACGCGAATTGACCCGCATGGGCGCGCAAGCTGGGCGTCCGCCGGGTCAGCAAAAAACAGGCCCCCTTGCGGGTACCGATCAAAGTCAGCGCCACGGCGGCATGGGTCAGGCTGCCGGGTGCTACCCGGCGGTCGTCGAATGCGCTGAGGCGGGCATGAATTTTCGCCCGCAGCGCCTCATCGAACGTGAAATTCACCCGCGATCAGCCGTCCGCGCGGTCGATTGCCGCCTGCATGAGTTCGAGCCGGTCATTGCCGAAATACATATCGCCGCCGTTAAGGAAGAAAGTCGGCGAACCGAACCCGCCGCGCCCGATCAGGTCGTCGGTGGTCTCAAACAGCCGCCGCTTGACCGGGTCGGTGGCAATCTGCTCGAAAAACCAGTCCGGGTCCATGCCGGCCGAACCGGCGATTTCGCGCAACACGTCTTCTTGCGAGATATCCCGGTCGTCGCGCCAATAGGCTTCGAAACAGGCCCGCGAATAGGGCGACACCACGCCCTTGTCGATGGCCAGGAAGGCGCCGCGCAGCGCCTTGACGCTGTTGACTGGAAACACGCTGGGGCGGACCATCGCCAATCCCTGATAGCGCGCCCAGTCGGCCATATCCTTGCGGTAATAGGCGTCCTTGGCTTCGATCGGCGATTCGCGGCGCTGATAGACGCTGGGATTGACCTTGTTGAAGACGGCGCCGACCAGAAACGGTTTCCAGATCAGTTCCGCCTTGTTCTTGGCGCAAAAATCCTCGATCCGCGCATAGGCGTAATAGGTCCAGGGGCTGGACACGTCGTAGAAAAATTCGATGGTCGTCATGGTGAGTCCTCGATTGCGCAAAATACGTCGTCGCGAACCAAACCGGTTCGCTCGGGATTTGCTGATTTTTATCTAAGGTTGCAGCTTGGCGAAGAAGTCGCCGCGCGCCTTGGCCCCGGCCAGAATGAACGAAAGGTCCGACCCGCCCAGGATAAAGCGCATACCCCTTTCGATGAAGCCCGGCAAAATCGCTTCGTCATAGACGCCGCCAAGCCCGGCCCATTTGCCGGCCGCAGTGGCGCCGTCGACGACCTTGCCGATGGCGTCGACGAAGTCCGGATGGGTCATCTGGCCTGGAATACCCATCGTCGCCGACAGATCCGACCCGCCGACCAGCAGGATGTCGACGCCGTCCACGGCGGCGATGGCGGCGGCGTTTTCGACCGCGCGCGGGGTTTCGATCATCATGACAAGCAAGGTCTGATCGTTGATGCCGGCCATCGCTTCGTCTGGCGGCAATGTGGCATATTCGAATTGCGGCCCGCCATAGGCCAGCGAACGGTGGCCGACCGGCGGATAGCGGCAGGCATGGACGAAGGTTTCGGCCTCTTCGACCGTATCGACATGGGGAAAGACGATGCCCTGCGCCCCGGCGTCGAGTACGCGGGTCGCCCGGTTCACATCGCCTTCGGGCACCCGCACGATGGGTGTCACCCCGGTCGGCAGCGCCGCCGCCGAGACCTGCCCGGCCATATCCACGTCCATCGTCGAATGTTCCAGATCGATGAAGATCCAGTGAAACCCGGTCGCCTTGGCGATCTGGGGAATTTCCACCGTGCGCAGCCGACTGACATTGAAGCTGGCGGCGATTTTTCCCTGCTGGAGCCGCTTTTTCACTGCATTTTCGACAATCGCCATTTCGCCACCCCTTTTCGCCATTGATGGAAGCTGCGCCTGCGCGACGTTACGCGGCGGCCGGCGGCGATGCAACTCCCGGGATGGATTGAAACTCTATCGGTGGGCAACCGGCAAAAGACATGGCCTTGAATGGCTTAAGGCCGAGTATGTTTTTCGCCTCGTGCAAGGTTTTGATCGCGACATCCTTGGGACAGTGTTTGGCAAAAGCCGGCGTCGTCATGGCCACGACCAATGCGGCCGATATAAGAACGATTTTCATGGATTTTTCCCTGTTAATGGACCGCCGGAGGCGGGCGTTGCAGCGATTACGCTGACAATACGCAAGGGACCTAATTTATACCCGACGTTCCGCGCCCTGCTTACGAAACTGTATAAATCGCAGCGCCGCCGGCTGGCGCTACTTGCGGAGCCGGCCCAGCAGATAGGCCGGGATCATGGCGCACAGGAAGAAAAACACCAAAAACAGGAAACCGTCCTGAAATCCGCGCGTACTGGCCTGGGCCTGGATTACCTCGCCCAGATAATGCAACGCGCTGGGCGTATGTAAATCCTTGGGCAGGCCGGCTTGGCTAAATATCCGCCCGATCCCCTTCAGCAATTCCTGGGTCGTCGAATTCGCCGAGCTTTGGGTCGCGGTCAATGCTTCGCTGTGCATCTGCGTCCTGTTCTGCACGAACGCCACCCAGGCCGTCAGACCCAGCGACCCGCCGAACTGGCGGCAAAAATTGATCGTGCCGCCACCGGCACTCAGCTTGTCCAGCGGCAAGGTCTGAAGTGCTGTGTTCATGATGAACGGGTTGGTAAAGCTCATGCCAAGCCGGCTGACGATGAAATAGGCCATGATCAGCACGAAGGGCGTATTGACGTCCGCGCCGCTCATCGGGGCGGTCCCGACGGCGAACAGCATCAGGCCGATCATGATGCCGATATGCGGCGGAATGGTATCCGCGAGCCGGCCGGTCAATGGCAAGGCTATCACGACCAGCAAGGCCGACGGCAGCATGACCAGCGCCGCGTCAAGCGGCGTCATGCCCTGGACCAGTTGCCCGAACACCGGCACGCCGTATCCGGTGCCGAAATTGCCGACCCCGAAGACGAACGCGATCAGCGCCGTCATGGCGAATTGTTTATGCTCGAACAAAGAAAGGTCGATGAGCGTCGGGCGGTCGCGCAATTGCGTCAGGATCAGGACAATTCCCGACCCGATCCCGGCACCGAAAAGTACCAGAATATAGCCCGACGTCCAGCCTTCGCGATTGCCTTCGGTCAATCCGGTGATCAGGCAGTAGACGCAGACCAGCAACAGAAGATAGCCGGTCCAGTCGAACGCGCCCCGGTCCTTGCTTCGAACCGACGGCATGAACACCATCCCCATCAGCGCCGCGGCCCCGATAACCGGCAAGGGCGCCCAGAAAATATACCGCCAATGGAACAGTTCGATGGCGATCCCGCCGACGATGGGGCCGATCGCGACCGCCATGAAAACACCCATGGAATAGATCGCCATCGCATAACCGCGCCGCTCGGCCGGGAAAACCTGGAACGCGACCACCATCACCAGCGGCTGAATGACGCCCGCCGCCACGCCCTGCAGGATGCGGCCGACGACGATCATGTTGAAATCCTGACTGAGCCCGCCGATCACGCTGCCGATGACGAACACCAGCGACATCAGCAAGAACCCGCCCCGTTGCCCGAACGCGGCGACCAGCCAGGCGCTCAGAAGCTGACTGGTCACCATCGCTATATTGAACGCCGAAGTCATCAATTGCGCCCGGTCAAGGCCAACCCCGAACGTCCCCATGACATCGGGCACGGCGACGTTGACGATGGTGCCCGAGACAACCATCGTGAACGACGCCGCCATGCCCGCGACCATCACGAAAATCCGGTAGGATTCGCCGTAACGCGCGAACATATCGTCGATTGATTCAGTTTTCGCAGCGATGGAAGGACCCTGCCGAAATAGAGCAAAACCCGACTTTATCTGGACAAGAGCCCATCGAACAAGAGCGACCGCGATTGAAGGGCGTCTTGTCGCTTGGGCCGTCCGCTAATCAGTGGGGAGCCGACAATGAAAATGACCGGATTTTCGACATTTGCGTGCATCGCGAGCGCCTTGCTAGCGGATTTTTCATCGCGCAAAAAAGCCAGCCTTTCCGCCTCAAAGCTGCTTGCATTGATCGGTACGCTGGTTCCAGACGCCAATAAAGCCTGAAGGTGCTGGACGTTGCGGTTGTGCCGCGCCGCGACAGGTTGGCCGATCCGGTTGAGAGGGCAAAAGAGCGCATCGAACCATAGCCAATCAAGGCGCAAATCCATCTCGGCATCGACTCCCTGGCATCGAATGTGGTATTGGATAGGTTAGTTTCGTGGGCGGCTAAAACTGCGGCTTTGTAAATTCGGCTTTTACCAGCGCCCAATGAAGTTTATCAGGTCTTTTCAATGTTAGGCCGCAAAGACCACGCTTGATAAAAAGCGCGTTGTTTGCACCGAATAGTTGGGCCCATACGGCCAAACTCCGGCAGGCGAAAAACCCGATAAATTTCGTGACGCTGGTCCGGGGCCGGATCGTCATGGTGCCGAACATTTTTCGGCGTCCGGATGGGAAGGGAATAATATGCACGAAGACAAATACCGGGCCCCGCTGGCGCCGGGTTTGCCCAAGCCCCAGGGGCTCTATGACGGCGGCCACGAACATGATGGCTGCGGCATCGG
This sequence comes from Alphaproteobacteria bacterium MarineAlpha10_Bin3, assembly GCA_002937525.1. Lineage (GTDB taxonomy): Bacteria > Pseudomonadota > Alphaproteobacteria > UBA8366 > MarineAlpha4-Bin1. The sequence continues at coordinate 1,148 of PTKA01000085.1, read as the reverse complement.
ATTCGTCGCCAACATCAAGGGCGTCAAAAGCCATGCCATCGTCCAGCAGGGGCTTGAGGTTCTGGTCAACCTCACCCATCGCGGCGCGGTCGGCGCCGATCCCAAGGCGGGCGACGGCGCCGGCATCCTGATTCAAATTCCCGACACGCTGTACCGCGCCGAATGTTCGGCGGCGGGCTTTGAGTTGCCGGCTCCTGGCGACTATGGCGTCGGCATGCTGTTTTTGCCGCAAACGGCGGCGCCGCGCGGCAAATGCGAAGACGAACTGACCCGGATCATTGCCGATGAGGGACAGCGCGTGCTGGGTTGGCGCGACGTTCCGGTCGACAATAGCGACCTTGGCGAATCGGTCCTGGAAACCGAACCCTGTATCCGGCAAATCTTCATCGGCCGCGGCGACAACTGCGCCGACACCGACGCCTTCGAGCGCAAGCTCATGGTCATCCGCAAACAGGCCGCGCGGGCCAGCGACAGTCTTGGCGACAGCCTGAGTGAATTCTACATCGCGTCGATGTCGGCGCGGACCGTGGTGTACAAGGGCATGGTGCTGGCCAAGCAGGTCGCGCCGTATTTTCTCGATCTTGGCGACGCGCGGCTGGAATCGGCGCTGGCCCTGGTGCATCAGCGTTTCTCCACCAACACATTTCCGGCATGGCGGCTGACCCATCCGTTCCGGATGATCTGCCATAACGGCGAAATCAACACCCTGCGCGGCAATCTTAACTGGATGAACGCGCGGCGTTTTTCGATGAAATCGAAGCTGTTCGGCGAAGACCTCGACAAGGTCTGGCCCCTGATCCCCGAAGGCCAGTCGGATTCCGCCAGTTTCGACAATGCTTTGGAACTGCTGGTGCGCGGCGGCTATTCGCTGGCCCATGCCATGATGATGCTGATCCCCGAAGCCTGGGACAACAATCCGCTGATGGACCCCAAACGGCGCGCCTTCTACGAATACCACGCCGCCTTGATGGAACCCTGGGACGGCCCGGCCGCGGTCGCCTTTACCGATGGCCGCCAGATCGGCGCGACTTTGGACCGCAACGGGCTGCGCCCGGCGCGCTATCTGGTGACCGACGATGGCATGCTTCTGATGGCGTCGGAAATGGGCGTCCTGCCGGTGCCGGAAGAAAAGATCGTCAAGAAATGGC
>PTKA01000084.1 GCA_002937525.1 Alphaproteobacteria bacterium MarineAlpha10_Bin3 | reverse complement strand
CCGGGGGCTTGCTGGTGATGTCGTAAACCACCCTGTTTACTCCGGGCACCTCGTTGGCGATGCGATTGGAGATACGGGCCAGCACGTCGCTCATGGCGCGGCCTCGTTGGTGACCGCGACAAGCCGGTCCAAGGCGCGTCCGGCGTCGCCGCCATCGATGGCGTGCGCCGCCATCGCCACGCCGTCGCGCAGATCGTCGACTTTGCCGGCAATGCGCAGCGCCGCCGCCGCGCCGAACAGCACGATATCGCGGTACGCGCCGGGTTCGCCGTCGAGCAGGGCGCGGATCGCGGCGGCGTTATAGGCGGCGTCGCCGCCCTTGAGATCCTCGGCGCGGCCAACCGGCAAGCCCGCATCGCCCGGCGACAGCTCGAAATGGTTGATTTTGCCGTTGTGGAATTCGCAGATTGTCGACGGACCGGTGATCGTCAACTCGTCCAGCCCGTCCGAGCCATGCACGACCCAGGCGCGTTCCGCGCCCAGCGTGCCCAGCGTCTCGGCCATCGGCGTCACCCATTTTTTCAGATAGGTGCCGACCAGCAGGAACTTGACCCCGGCCGGGTTGGACAGCGGGCCCAGTATGTTGAATATCGTCGGCGTGCCGAGTTCGATACGGGTCGGCATGACATTGCGCATCGCGCCGTGGTGGCGCTGCGCCATCATGAAACAGATGCCGGCCTTGGCCAGGGCTTTCTCCAGCAGCAAAAAATCGGCGTCCAGATTGACGCCAAGCGCGCTCAACACGTCGGCGGCGCCGGATTGCGAGGTCGCCGCGCGGTTGCCGTGCTTGGCGACCTTGACGCCGCAACCCGCAACCACCAGCGCCGTACAGGTTGAAATATTGTAGCTTCCCGACTTGTCGCCGCCGGTGCCGACGATATCCATCGCGCCGGCCGGCGCTGCGATGGCCGCCGCCTTGGCCCGCATGGCGGTGGCGGCGCCGGTGATCTCGTCCACGGTTTCGCCGCGCGTGCGCAACGCCAGCAACAATCCGCCCATCTGGGCCGGGGTGGCGTCGCCGGACATCATGATGTCGAAGGCAAGGCGGGCCTGGTCGGCGCGCAGAGTCGCGCCGCTGGCGACGATCCCGAGCAGCGATTGGAAGGTTTCAGACTTGCCGCTCATCGCCCGGCCCTCACTGTCTTGTCGTGTCGAGGAAATTGCCGAGCAACTGGTGGCCATGCTCCGAAGCGATGCTTTCGGGATGGAACTGCACGCCGAACAGCGGAAATTCCTTGTGCTGGATCCCCATGACGATGCCATCCTGGGTCTGCGCCGTGATATCGAAACAGTCGGGCAACGTCTCGCGCTCCATGATGAGCGAGTGATAGCGCGTGGCGGTCAGCGGATTGGGAATGCCATCGAAGATGCCGGCCCCGGTATGATCGATCCGGCTTAGCTTGCCATGCATGCAGTGCGGTGCTGCGATGACCCGCCCGCCCAGCGCCTGGGCAATCGACTGATGGCCCAGGCAGACGCCAAGCAGGGGAATTTTTTCCGCCGCCGCGCGCACCAGATCGAGGCAGATACCGGCCTTGTCCGGATCGCAGGGACCCGGCGACAACACGATGCCCTGGGGCGCCATCGCCATCGCTTCATCGACGCTAATCGCGTCGTTGCGATGCACCGTGAAGGTCGCGCCCATTTCCCCCAGGAAATGCCAGAGGTTATAGGTAAAGCTGTCGTAATTATCGATTAACAGGTACATATCAGTGGCTTGTTGGCTTTCTTTCAGAGCGATGTTAGCACCCAGAAAAGGTTTATATCAGCCGGGCCGCGCCGGCGCCATTTCCAAGTTCGGTTTTTCCTATCTTCCCGTGAACACCGGTTGGCGTTTTTCGCGAAACGCGCGGCCGCCTTCGATCTGATCTTGCGAGCGCGTAATCGCCAGCAGATCGCGCCGCGCCAGTGCGGCTTGTTCCGACGGGCCGCGCGGCATGACCTCGTTGCGCACGAAGCGCTTCAGCATGGCCATGACCAGGGGCGAGCTGTCGCAGAAGATTTTGGCGTATTCCATCGCGCCGGCGATATGCTCGCCCTGGGGCGTGACCTTGTTGACCATGCCGACTTCATAGGCGCGCTGGGCGTCGAAATGTTTGCCGGTCAGCATGAATTCCATCGCGATCTTGTAGGGCAGCCGGGCGGCGCAACTGGCGATCAACCCGCCGCAAAAACCGATCTGGGCTTCGGGATAGAAGAAATCGGCGCTTTCGTCGGCCACCGCGATATCGCACATCTGCACCAGGACATAGGCGCCGCCGACGCAATAGCCGGTTATCGCCGCGATCAACGGCTTGTCGACATCGATGCCGACGCCGGGCATGCACTCCCACAGATCCGGGTCGCGCGGCGGATCCTTGAGGTCCGCGCCGACCGAAAACGCGCGGTCGCCGGCGCTGGTGATTATGGCGCAGCGGTCATCGCTTTCATTTAACGCGATGAAGGCGTCGCGGATACCGGCCACGACCGCGTTGGACAGCGCGTTCAGCTTTTCGGGCCGGTTGATGGTGATCGTGGCGATGCCGTCTTTGGAATCATAGATGACCAGATCGTCGCGCATGGGAATTCTCCTGCTTGGTTCGATGAAATCATACCAGTGCAACAAACCGTTGCGCCAAGCCAATTTTGTCGCGCTGTTGGCGCCGCCGAATTTCTTGCTCTAAGCTTGGCTTGGCAAGGTGATGCAAATGGGGCGCTGAAGAATGCCGGCGTCTTTTAGGGAGGGGAGCAGTCATGGCACTGAACGGATCGCAGATCATCGCCCGCGCGCTGAAGCAACAAAGCGCGGACGTATTCTTCTACATCATGGGCGGTCCCATGATGATGGCCGAAACCGAAACCATGGCGCAGGGCATCCGCGGCGTCGATGTCCGCCACGAACAGGCGGCGGCGATGATGGCGTTCGCCTATGCGCGGCTGCGCAACCGGCCGGGCATTTGCATGGCGGCCTCGGGGCCGGGCGTCACCAACCTGATTACCGGCATGGCCCATGCCTGGGCCGATTGCACGCCGGTGATCGCGCTGGGCGGCTCGGCGCCCTACGGCGCCACCGGGCGCGGCGGGTTCCAGGAAATCGACCAGCTCGCCATGATGGAGCCCTGCACCAAATGGTCGGAGCGGGTCTACGATCCGGCGCGCATTCCCGAGCTGATCAACAAGGCGTTCCGGACCGCGATGTCGGGCAAGCCGGGGCCGGTCTATCTCGATTTTCCGGGCGACGTGCTGTACCGCGATATCGACGAAGATACCATCGAGTGGCCGGAACCCTGGGACCTGGCCAAACGCGCCCGGCCGCGCGTCGGCAAGCGCGATATCGAACGCATCGTGGCGCTGCTGGAGCAGGCCGAGCGGCCGGTAATCGTGTCGGGTGCTGGGATTCAGTGGTCGCAGGCCGAGCACGCGCTCCAGGCGTTTGTCGAGCAGACCGGCGTGCCTTTCTACACCACGCCGCAAAGCCGCGGCGTCATCGCCGAGGACCATGAATATTGCTATCTGACCGCGCGGTCGGCGGCGTTCCGTGAATCCGACCTGATCCTGGTGATCGGTACGCGGATGAATTACATGATCGGCCATGCCGCCCCGCCGCGCTTCAATGCCGATGCGCCGCTGGTGCGCATCGATATCGACCCGACCGAAATCGACACCAGCCCGCGCGCCGATCTTGGCGTCGTCGGTGACGCGCAAGCGGTGCTGGGCCAGCTTCTGGAGGCCACCAAGGGGCGGATTTTACCGGACCGCTATCGAAGCTGGCGCGAACGCCTGGGCGGCACCAACGCCAGCAAGGTGGCGGAACAGGAAAAGATCCTGGCCAATGCGGCAACGCCGATCCACCCGCTGCGGCTGTGCCGGGAAATCCGCGATTTTCTCGACCGCGACGCGGTGCTGATCGTCGATGGGCAGGAAATTCTCAATTTCGGCCGCCAGTCGATCCCGACTTACGTTGCACGGCACCGGCTCAATTCGGGCTGTTTCGGGACCATGGGCGTGGGGCTGCCGCTCGGCGTCGGTGCCAAGGTGGCGTCGCCCGACAAGCAGGTGCTGGTGCTGCATGGCGACGGATCGTTCGGCATGAACGCGATGGAGATCGACACCGCCGTGCGGCACAAAATCCCGATTACCGTGGTTATCTCGATGAATGGCGGCTGGACCGCCGATCCGAACAAGGAAAAACCGGGCCGCGACCTTGGTTTCAAGCGCTACGACAAGATGGCGGAGGCGCTGGGCGCACATGGCGAATATGTCGAATCGCCGGACGATATCCGCGCCGCCCTGGAACGCGCCGCGCAAGCCAACGCCAACGGCCAGCCGGCCGTGGTCAACGTCAAGACCGATGCCGACGCCGGCGCCACCACGGCGGCGTTCACGCGCTATGTGACCTAGGCGACGATCGGTAGAGCCGCAGCGTCTTGCGGACGCTTTGGCTTTGCTGGCGGATCAGGCCGATGAGGCTTTCGATGGTTTCGTCCTCGTCCAGGCCGCGTTCCGGCAGGCTGCCCGGATCGCCGCTGGTCGTGTATTCGACGCGCTGGCGCAGCGCCCATTCGTAGAATGCGAGGTCGGTTTCGCGCAACACCGTGGCCAGCGCGAAGGTGGCGCTGGCGTCGATGGTGACGGGGACGCCGTCATAGGCTTTCATGGCGGGTCCGGACGCGGTGTCGATATCGGCCACGACCATCTCCTCGGCCGGGTTCGAGATCACTTTCAGCAACGCGCCCGGCGATTTGCCACGCACCAGTTCGGCAATAAAGCGCGCATCGACGCTCAGATAGTCGAAGCTAAATCCATGGTCGAGCAAGCGGTGGGAAATCAGGATCGGCGATAGCTGGAAGGACCGGATGGCGAAACCGGACCTGGTCCGAAAAAACAGCGCGACGGCGCTCTGATAGGCGAGTTTCGGTTGCGCGGCGATGAAGCAGGCGCGTGAATGCGAATGTAGATTGTCGATGGCGAAGCGGGTCAGCGAGGGCGCGTCAATCGTGATCGCGCCGCTGGAGATTTCCGCATAATGCTTCAGATGGCTGAGCATCGCCGGTTCCTCGGTGCGCGGCGGGCAGGTCACGACGGCCCGGTAGCCTTCATCGATGAACCCGGCCGCGACCGAAAAACAGTCCATGCTGTAGACCGCCGAACAGCTGATAAAGGTGACGTCGGCGCCGATGCGGCGCGCATGCAAGGCCGAGCATTGCTGCGCCCCGGCGATCAGCCAGCGGTCGTAATTGAACACCGATTTTTGCGCCGCGCCGGACAGCAGGTTATCGGCGATGATGGTGAAGCGCAGAGTCGCGCACGCCATGACCGCCTTGCCGGCGGGACTGGCGGTTATCGCGTCACGGTCGGCCTGGGTGGTGAAGATATCGATGATGACGCGCCGGCCGCGCGCCAGTTGTGGAATATTGCCGGCCGCCATCAGGCTGGGAAAGCTATAGGTCAGCAGTGAATCGACATAACGCGCACCCCACACAATGACGTTCATCACCAGCGGCCGCGGCGCGCCGCCGCCTTCCGGTAGGGCGTCGATCTTTGCCCGTACATTGTCGAAATAGGCCAGCAGCGACAGATAATACGCCGCTTCCTGCGAGCCTTGGTTCCGCGTCATCGATTGGAAGATAGCTTGCTGGCCCGGCATCCGGCAGGCGCGTATGCGGCGGTCGAATCCGAATTGCGGGCGCTGCGCACCAGACTGGCGCGCGCCGAACCGGTGGCGCGCGGCGGCGGGTGTCTGGTGGTAAAATGCTGGGGCTACGGCCTGTGGGCCGATGTCGAACATGTCCTGTCGTCGCTGCTGCTGGCGGAAATGACCCAGCGCATTCCGGTCGTGCATTGGGGCGAAAACAGCTTCTATATCGACGACGGAACGGCGGACGCGTTTTCGACCCTGTTCGAGCCCCTGGCGCCGGTAAGCCTGGCCGATCTGGCGGCGCAGACAAGCGATATCTATCCGCCCAAATACAATTGCGGCAATCTGGACGCGGTCGGCTTGAACATCTGGGACGGCCCGCATTCGCGGCTGTCCGGACTGTATCTGCTGAACCGCCCGGAACAGGTCGTGGTCAGCGATTTCTTCACCCAGGTGGCCGAATTGCTGCCCTGGCTGGATTCCGGCCACTGGCTGCACGGCGCATCGATCATCGATGCGATCCGCTTGCTCTACGAAAAATATCTGATTCCCGTTGCCGATATCGCGGCCGGCGTCGACGCCTTTGTCGCGGCGCATTTTTCGACGCGGCCGGTACTGGGCGTCCATGTCCGCAACATCGACAAGGCGCTGGAAGACCCCGCCGTCGCCACCCAGATCGAACAGCTCATGCCGATGACGGAAGCTTATTTGATCCGGCGGCCGGATTTGCGGATATTCCTGATGACCGATTCCAGCACCGTTCTGGACCGCTATGTGGCGAAATTCGGCGACCGGCTGTTCCATACCGACTGCCTGCGCACGCACAACATCACGCCGCTGACATGGCGTGACCATGACGACCGCCGCCGGCTCGGCGCCGAGGTCATCAAGGACACCTATATTGCCGCCGCCTGCGACTATTTCATCGGCCATG
>PTKA01000083.1 GCA_002937525.1 Alphaproteobacteria bacterium MarineAlpha10_Bin3 | reverse complement strand
TGGACCGGGTTGCAACTGATCACCGGTGCCGATTCGGTCTGGCCGTAGCCTTGCAGGATACGCACGCCCAGGGCCAGAAAGAAGCCGCCGATTTCCGGGTTGAGCGGCGCGCCGCCGGACACGAAGGCTTGCAGGCGGCCGCCGAAACGCTGGCGCACCTTGTCGCGCACCAGCCGCTCCAGGATCCAGTCCATCAATCCGGCCAGGCCGCTCAAGGGCGCACCGGAATCGATGCGCCGCCGGCCCAGCTCAAGCGCCTTCATGAACAACTTTTCCTTCAGGCCGCCGGCTTGCTGGACGCCGCTCACAATACGGCCGTGAATGGTCTCATAGAGGCGCGGCACCGCGGTCATGATAGTCGGCCGGGCTTCGGCCATGTTGGCGACCAGCCGGTCCATGCTCTGCGCATAATAGATCTGCGCGCCAATGGTCATCGGAAAGATCATCCCGGCCGTGTGTTCATAGGAATGGCTGAGCGGCAGGAACGACAGGAATACCTCGCCGCCGATGGAAAAATCCGGCAACGGCCGGAGCAGCTCATAAGCGCCCCGGCAGTTGCACAGGATCGCGCCATGGCTCAGCATCACCCCTTTCGGCCGCCCGCCGGTGCCCGAAGTGTAGATGATGCAGCAGGTATCGGTGCGCGCGATGGTGGCGACGCGCGCGGCGGTGTCGTCGCGCGCCGCCTGGCCCAGTTCCAATACATCGTCCCAGGCGATCATGCGCACACCCTGGGCGTCCGCCGGGGCCGCATCCATCGTGACGACGATTTAGGTTTCCGGCGCCCGCACGGCGGCCGGAACCACCCGTTCCGCCAGATCGGCGCTGGAAACAATCGCCAGCTTGGCGCCGCTATCGGCAAGAATATGGAAGAAATCCTCGGCCGTGTTGGTCGTATAAGCCGGCACGCTGATCGCGCCCGCGGCCATGATCGCCAGATCCGCAATAAACCATTCCGGCCGGTTTTCCAAGACGATCGCGACCCGGTCGCCCGTAGCGACGCCCAACTCCCGCAACCCGCGCGACAAATCCGAAACCCGCGCCGCCGTCTCGCCCCAGTCGATCGACTGCCAGTCGCCGGTGGTTTTGGACCACAAGAACGGTTCCGCCGCCCGCTTGCGGGCCTCGTCGAAGAATGCCTCGGGCAGGTTCCGCAAGGAATCGTAATCGATCATGTCCGCCTTCCCATCGTGCTTGCCGCACATACGGCTAGACCATATACCAGGCTTTGCAACGGAGGAATAGCGATGAACGAAACACCATCACTCGGCAGCCTGCCGCAATGGGATCTGAATGATCTGTATCCCGGGACGCAAGCACCGGAACTGGCGGCGGACCTGAGCCGGGCCGAAGCCGACGCGAAGGCCTTCGCCGCGCAATATACGGGCAAGCTGGATGGGCTCGACGGCGCGGCCCTGGCGCTGGCAATCGCGCAATATGAGCGCATCGAGGAAATTCTCGGCCGAATCATGAGCTATGCCGGCCTGGTTCACGCTGGCGATGTCAGCGATCCGGAAATCGGCCGCTTCTTTCAGACCACCCAGGAGCGCGCTACCGATATCGGCACCGATCTGCTGTTCTTCACCCTGGAGATCAACCGGATCGAGGATTCGGCGCTGGATGGGTGGATCGAGAAGTCACCCGCCCTTGCCCGCTATGCGCCCTGGCTGCGCGATATCCGCGCCATGCGGCCGCATCAACTCTCCGATGAGATCGAAAAACTGCTGCACGAAAAATCGGTCGCCGGCCGCGCCGCCTGGATTCGCCTGTTCAACGAGACCATGGCCGATCTGCGTTTTGCCTTCCGGGGCCGCGATCTGACCGCAACGGAAATCTTCGATCTGCTGTCGGACCATGACGGGGCCAAGCGCAAGGAAGCCGCCAAGAGCGTCGGCGCCGTGCTGGGCGACAATATCCGGCTGTTCTCGCTGATCACCAACACGATTGCCAAGGACAAGGAGATCGAGGACAGATGGCGCCAATTCGAGCGGCCCGTCTCGTCGCGCAATCTTTCCAACTTCGTCGAGGACGACGTCGTCGATGCGCTGGTCGCGGCGGTAAAAGACTCCTATCCGCGCCTGTCGCACCGGTATTACGCGTTGAAGGCGCGCTGGTTCGGGACCGGCCAGCTGGATTACTGGGACCGCAACGCACCGCCGCCCGACGAGGACGACCGGCTGATCCCTTGGGACCAGGCGCGCGACACCGTGCTGGACGCCTATGGCGCCTTTTCGGGCGAATTGGCGGCGGTCGGCAAGCGCTTTTTCGACAATGCCTGGATCGACGCCCCGGTGCGGGCCGGCAAGTCATCGGGCGCCTTCGCCCACCCGACCGTGCCGTCGGCCCATCCCTATCTGCTGCTCAACTATCAGGGCAAGATGCGCGACGTGATGACGCTGGCGCATGAGTTGGGCCACGGCGTGCATCAGGTTCTGGCCGGTCCCCAGGGACATCTGATGGCCGACACGCCGCTGACGCTGGCGGAAACCGCGTCGGTATTCGGCGAGATGCTGACCTTTCAGGCGATGCTGAAGGCGACCACGCAAGCCAAGCCGCGCCGCGCCATGCTGGCGGCCAAGATCGAGGACATGCTGAACACCGTGGTGCGCCAGATCGCCTTCTTCGAGTTCGAACGCAAGGTGCATGATCTGCGCCGCGAGGGCGAAATTCCGGCCGAGAAGCTGGGCGAAATCTGGCTCAAAATTCAGCGCGAAAGCCTTGGCCCCGCGATCCGCTTCGAGCCGGAATACGCCCATTACTGGGCCTATATCCCGCATTTCATTCACGCGCCGTTCTATGTGTACGCGTACGCTTTCGGGGATTGTCTGGTGAACTCTCTGTACGCACGTTATCAGGAATCGCCGGCCGGTTTCGTCGATAAATATCTCGACATGCTGCGCGCCGGCGGCACGTTGCGCCACCGCGAACTTCTCGCCCCCTTCGACCTCGACGCCACCGACCCCACCTTCTGGTCGCGCGGCCTCAAGGTCATCGAAGGCTTCATCGACGAACTCGACGCGGCTATGTGAGTGCGGCGCGCTTGCGACCGGCCAGTTTGACGGCGTTCAGGATTTCCGGATAAGCGCCGCACCGGCACAGATTGCCCGACAAATAATGCTTGATGTCGTCGTCGCTGGGGTCCGGGTTCTCGTCCAGCAATTTCCGGGTCATGAGGATAAAACCGGGCGTGCAATAGCCGCACTGGAAGGCGCCGCTTTCGATGAAGGCTTCTTGTTCCGGGCTCAGCGTCTCGCCGTCGCTCAACCCTTCGATGGTGCGCACATCCGATCCATCCACCAATACCGCCAACCGCAGGCAGCCGGTGATCGCCTGACCGTCCACCAGCACGGTGCAGCAGCCGCACAGCCCTTGCCCGCAGCTTTCGCGCGCGCCGAACAATCCGAAGCGGTCCTGCAACAGTTCGGTCAGATTCTGATGCACGCCGATCTCGGCCGCCACCGGCTGGCCGTTGAGGGTGAATTGGATCGTCCTGCGCCGGCCGGTCATCTCACGCATCCCCCAGCGGATTGCCGGCCTTGGCGCGCAAGGCGCGGAACACCGCCTCGGCGGTAATCGGCAGCCGCGTGATCCGGACCCCGACCGCATCGGCGATCGCATTGGCGATGGCGGGCGAGACGCCAAAGGTGCCGGATTCGCCGACCCCCTTGGCCCCGAACGGCCCGTTATGCTGTTCGGCTTCGATGAAGCCGTTTTCCATCGCGTCCGGCAGATCGAAGAAACCGGGAATTTTGTAGTCGGCCAGCGACGGATTGGTCAGCTGACCGTCTTCGATAATCATGTTCTCGGTCATGGTGAAACCGAGCTGCATGACGGCCGCGCCGGAAATCTGCGTTTCCACGACCGCCGGATTGATCGCCTTGCCGGCATCGCAGACATTGACCAGCCGGGTAATGCGGAACTGCCCGGTTTGCGTATCGACCTCGACTTCGGCCCCGGCCGCGCCGATCATCCAGAACGGCGTCACCTTCGGCGTCTGGCCGGTCTCGTAATTCGGCGGGGCGTATTCGGGCATGTAGTTGGCGGCGCCGACGATGGTTCCGGCCCGCATACCGAATGTCTTGACGAACAAGTCGGCCAGCGGCGTGTTTGCCCCTTCCGGCAACCCGGCGGCACTGGCCATCGCGTCCAGCTTGCCGCGCGCGTCCTGCGCCGCCAACCGCACCGCATGCCCCATATGAAAAGTCGAGCGCGAGCCCAAGGTCGACATGTCGTAGGGCGTCACATCGGTATCGGGGTGGACGATTTTGATCGAATCCAGCGCAATATTCAGCACTTCGGCGGCGATCTGCGCCATCGCCGTATCCGAACCCTGCCCCATATCAACGGTGCTGCAATGGACGATGCAACTGCCATCGGCTTGCACGCTGACGATGGGGCTGGGGGGGGGCGGCGAGATCGAAGCCTTGAAGCCGATCGCGATGCCGCGGCCGCGCAACAGGGTCCCGCTGCCCTTGTCGAAGGGGCCGCGCCAGTTCATGCGCCGGGCCACATCGTCGAGCACCGCCTCGAATTCCGCATCCTCGACGATGCTGCCCACCGCCTGCGGCCGGCCGTTGCGCAGGATATTGCGTTTGCGAAACGCCAGCGGGTCGATGCCAAGTTCGCCGGCGATAATATCGGTGTGGCTTTCATAGGCCCAGACGAGTTGCGGAATGCCAAATCCGCGCAATGCGCCGGCCGGCGGCCGGTTGGTGTAAAGCGCGAAGGAATCGATATCGACGTTTTCGATATCGTAGGGTCCAGCAGCCGAAAATCCGGATTTCTGCGCCACCCTCGGGCCGATATCGGCATAGGCGCCGCCATTCCACCAGACCTCGCATTTGCGCCCGGTAATGCGGCCATCCTTATCGACGGCGCTGCGGATGCGCACCGTATTGGCGTGTTTGGTGATGGTGTAGAATTGTTCTTCCATGGTCAGCGCAACGCGGACCGGCCGGCGTGCGATCAGCGACAGCGCCATCGCTAGCGCCTCGGCCTTGACATAGACCTTGGCCCCGAAGCCGCCGCCAAGATGCGCGGTCTTCACCCGCACATGGCTTTCCGGCCAGCCGAGCAGCCGCGCGATCTCGAAGCGCACGAAAGACGGGCTTTGCGTCGAGGAATAGATCGTCAGCCGGCCATCGCGCATATCGGCCAGGGCGACGATCGGCTCGAACGCCGCATGCATGGTCTGCTGGGTGCTGAAAATATGGTCGAAAACATGCTCGGCCTGGGCAAAGGCCCGGTCCGTATCGCCGTGCCGCAGATGGTAATCCAGCGCCAGATTGGTGTCCCGGCGGCCGGCCAGATGTTTCAGATCGGCGAAGGTTCCAGCCGGTTTCAGTTCTTCATGGACAATGACTTGCCCGCGCAGCGCCTCGATTTCGTCATAGACGCCGGGCAGTTCCTGGTAATCGACCTCGATTATCTGGGCCGCCGACTCGGCGATATGCGGATCGTCGGCCAGCACCACGGCAACCGGCTCGCCGAAATGGCGCACCTTGTCCAGCGCCAGGATCGGCTGATCGTGGAACGCCGGGCCGTAATAGGGTTCCGGCAACACCGCTTTTACATCCTCCCCGGTAACGACATGGCGCACACCCGGCATCGCTAGCGCAGCACCGGTATCGATGGCGCGGATCCGGCCATGCGAAATCGGGCTGCGGCACGCCTTGGCGTGCAACATCGATGGCAGGCGCAAATTGTAGATATAGTCGGTCCGGCCGGTAACCTTGTCGCGGCCTTCCAGGCGCGCAATCGAATGCCCGACCGAAGTCGTCGTCGAACGGTCCGCCATTACCCTACCCTTCCGGCTGCATTGCGAATTGCGCGCGCCGTGAAAACGCGGATCAGTTCGGTCTTGTAGGCAGCCGAACCGCGCGCGTCGGAATGCACCTCTGCTTCGGCTGCCGCCGCATCGCCCGCTTCCAGCAGGACCCGGTCCTCAAGACCACCGCCGCTGGACAGCACCACTTCGGCCGCCTTCAGGCGGCGCGGCGTGTCGGTCGCGGCACCGATGACGACCCGCGCGGCGCCGTCGTCGTCCAGCGCCACCGCGATGCCCAGCGCCGGCCAATCGTCGGCGGAGCGCGTGGTGTGCTTCAAATAGGCCGCGCGCCGCCCCGGCCGCGCCGGAACCACGATTTCGGCAATCAGCTCGTCATGCGCCAGCGTGGTTTCCAGATAGCCGCGAAACAAATCCTCAATTTCGATCGTCCGCTCGCCGCTCGGGCCGGCGATTATTAGCGACGCGCCAAGCGCGATCAGGACCGGCGGCAGATCCAGATGCGGGTCGCCATGCGCCAGATGCCCGCCCAGCGTCGCCACATTGCGCACCCGCACATTCGAGAGCCGCCGCAATGCGCGGGTTATGACGGGCGCGACCCGTTCGACATCGGCAGATTGTTCGAGCCGCCGCAAGGGCGTCATCGCGCCGATCCGCAGATCGCCGTTACCGGCCACGGCGATCCGCGAATAGCGCTTTTCGATCCGGTGCAGACCGATCAGCCGTTCGGGTTGAAAAATGCCGGTCTTCATCATCAGCATCACCGCCGTGCCACCGGCAATCGGGCGGATTTGCGGATTAGACGCATCCAGCATCCCGACCGCTTCGCGCAACGTCGCCGGCTCACTCAAATCGAATGGATTCATAACGCGCGGCCCCCCA
>PTKA01000082.1 GCA_002937525.1 Alphaproteobacteria bacterium MarineAlpha10_Bin3 | reverse complement strand
CCCGCCGCAAGCTTGAATTTCAATCGCGGACGCACATCAAGCCTCGCCAAAATTGACGATATTCGTATCAAGTTATCAATCCCCCGCGACCTTTCGACCGTCCCCGGGTTGCCCCCTCGTTTCAACCGTGCCGGCGTTGCGCCGCCTACACATTATTGGCCCGCGTGATCAATGCCTGAAGCGGGCATTCTAGATAGCGGCGCGCACCTCGACAACTTCCGGGATGTAGTGCCGCAACATGTTTTCGATGCCCATTTTCAACGTCGCCGTCGAACTTGGACATCCAGCGCACGCACCCTGCATCTGCAAGAATACAACGCCGTCCTCGAAGCCTTGAAAAACGATGTCGCCGCCATCCATCGCGACCGCCGGGCGCACCCGGGTGTCGATCAACTCTTTGATCTGTTTCACGATCTCGTCGTCGTCGTCGCTAGCGGTACTGGCGGCCATCATTCCGGCGGTTTCGGTCATGACCGGACCGCCGGCGGTGAAGTGTTCCATGATCACGCCAAGGATCGCCGGCTTCATGACATACCAGTCCTGATCGGCCAGTTTCGTGATGGTAATGAAGTCGTGCCCGAAAAATACCGCGGCAACGCCTTCGACCCCGAACAGGTGCTCGGCCAGGGGCGAGCGGTCCGTCGCCTTGTCGGCGCTCGAAAAATCCGCCGTCCCCGACTCAAGCACCGTCTGACCCGGCAAAAACTTCAATGTCGCCGGATT
This sequence comes from Alphaproteobacteria bacterium MarineAlpha10_Bin3, assembly GCA_002937525.1. Taxonomy (GTDB): domain Bacteria; phylum Pseudomonadota; class Alphaproteobacteria; order UBA8366; genus MarineAlpha4-Bin1. The sequence goes on along the minus strand of PTKA01000082.1, from coordinate 5,946 downwards.
GGGTGTCTGCTCTGTTTGAATGAACACCGTCACAACTCCTTCATCCTCGATACACATTAGAAATGGTCGAATCAGCCGCTTTTATCAAGGTAAAACCACGACAGAGATAACCCGAACCGGCGGTCTCCGGTTCGTCGGCAATCGAATATTTCGGTTGTTTTCAACGCCTTCAAAGGCGAAATCGCGGTTAAAAAAAACGCCAAATGCGCATCAAATTTTCGCTTCCTCGCCACGAATTGGCCCGGATACGCCGGCGCCCACCATTTTGGAGCCGGTCAGGTGATGGCGATGATTTCCGCATCGTCGAGCGATCCGGGCACGATCGTGACGGGTAGATGCAGACTGGCCGCGCGCTTGCTTATAATTTGATCGATGATGGGACCGGGACCGCCGCGCCCGACGCCCGCGGCCAGGACCAGGATTGATATCGACGGTTCCTCGTCGAGTAGCTGGACCAGGGCCTCGCGGAATACGCCTTCGCGGATATACAGGATCGGCATCTTCCCCGACCAGTCGTGGACTTCCGCCGACAACGCCTGCAGAAGCTCCTCCGCCGCTTCGCGCTGTTCCTCGCGCATGATTTCGGCGACCGCCATCCAGTGCTGAAAGTCGGCTTGATCCTGAACATAGAGAAGCGCCACCCGCCCGCCGGTGCTCTTGGCCCGGCGGCAGGCGAAATGCAGCGCGACCTTCATTTCTTCGCTGTTGTCGACGATAACGAGAAAAATCCGCTCGCGCCCGGCGCCTTCGTCAGTTTCGGGTTTGCCCGATCCGTTCATGTCGTACTCCCGCGTGGCGCATAGCGCACCCAAGCAGCTTTATTAGGTCACGATCCAGTCAATTGTGTCATCAACATAATTTATTGCCGATTCGCAAGCCATGCGCCGGATACCGTCAATCCGGCCGCCGGCCGGATTCGGCAATCGACCCCGCGATGGCAATCGCGATCACGATCGCGCCAGCAAGTGCGTAGAACACATATTCAATACCCCAGATGTCGGCGATCAGCCCGCCGCCGACCGGCACCACCATCGCAAAGGCGGACTGGGTGCCGAATTGCAGGCTGACCATCGAGCCGCTGAGCTGGCGCGGCGTCATGTCCAGCGCCCAGCTCTGGATCACCGGCCGCACGGCAAAGACGAACACGCCGCCAATGCCCACGGCCGCCACCAGGACCCATAGCGAATCGATCCAGGGCAACGCCAGCATGACGGTGGCAGAGCCAAGAAACCCGATCAGCAGAACCGGTTTGCGGCCGATACGGTCGGAAAGCGCGCCGGCAAATGGCGTGGCGACGGCGCCGCTGGCCTGCAGCACCGTAAGCAGGATACCCATCCACAGGGGGTCTTCGCTGAAGGCGGCGAAGAAATACAGCGGCAAAAATGTCCGCAGGCCGGTTTGCGCCGTGCCGCGGAACCCGGACATCAGACAGATTTTCCAGATCTCCAGCCGGCCCACCAGTTCCCACAGACCGGCAAGGTAGTTCCGCACGCCGCCGCCCGGCGTGCGGGCATCGTCGCCGACGCCCATGCGGGCGGGAACGCAGAACAGCAGCACCGCGGCGACGAACGGCACCACGGCGCTGGTCATCGTCGCCCCCGGCCATCCCAACAGGGTGACCAGCACACCGGCGCAAAGCGGCGCCGCCGCATCGCCGAGACTGGCGCCAACGGTGTGAAACGACAGCGCAAGGCCACGCCGGTCGGCGTAGGATGCGGACAGGAACGAAATCGCGGCCGGATGCCACAACGTATTCATCATCGCCACCACGGCGACGAAACACGCGATCAGCCAGTATTGCGAGGCCCAGCCGATGCCCACCATCCCAACCGCCGCCAGCGCCAACGAGACGATCTGACAGGCGCGCCGCCGCCCGGTCACATCGACGATCACGCCGCTTGGAATATTGGCGATGAAGGAGCTGGCATGGATGATCGTCGCGAACAGCCCGGTCTGCGTATAGCTGAGCTCGAACGCTTCCTTGATAAATGGCAGCATGAAATAAAATGTCGCCACGGCCCAATGCAACGACCCATGCGACCCGGCCAGGATAAACAGCGGCGCATAGCCGCGAGCGGCGGGCGTCCCGCCATGCGCTACCGTCATAAGGGCAACCGAACCCGCGCGCGAAGACCGCCATGGGGGGACACGTCGAGAACGATATCGCCGCCATGGGCGCGTGCGATATCGCGGGCAATGGCGAGGCCAAGGCCGCTGCCGCCGGTTTCCGGATTACGCGATTCATCGAGCCGGCGGAACGGGCGAAACACGTCTTCGCGGGCGTCCTCGGGGATGCCGGGGCCGTCATCGTCGATGACGATTTCCGTGACCTCGCCGCGCTTGCCGGCGCACAACCAGATTTGAGCGCCATACCGGTTCGCGTTGGCGATCAGATTATCGAGACAGCGCTGCACCGCATTCGGGCGCATCCAGGCGTGCAGACGGCCCTCGACATGGGCGTCGATGGCGGCGCCGTTACGCTGCCAGCGGGTGACCACATCCTCGACCAGGCGGGTGAGGTCTGTCTCGCTGGCGGGCTCGTCGCCTTCGCCGCGCGCAAAAGTGAGGTAGCCGTCGATCATTTTCTCCATTTCCGCCACATCGGCTTTCAGCTCCTGTATCTCCGGCCCGTCGCCAAGCATCGCCAGTTGCAGCTTCATGCGGGTCAGCGGCGTGCGCAGATCGTGGCTGACGCCGGACAGCATATCAGTGCGCTGGCGGATCTGGCGGTGGATGCGCTCGCGCATCAAATTGAAAGCGCTCGCGGCCTGGCGGACTTCCAGCGCGCCGCCGGACTGGAAATCCTCTTCCACCACCCGGCCCTTGCCAAAACTGTCCACGGCGCGGGCGAGCCGGCGGATCGGCCTGATCTGATTGCGCATGTAAATCCCCGCGACCGCGAACAGAATCAGCGACGAGCCCACCATCCACATGATGAAGATATAGGTCGTCGAACTGAACAGCCGGTCGCCGGGCACCACGATCTTCATCACCGCGCCGGCCAGCTGGATGTCGATGACGACCCGTTCCTTGAACGACGAGGTGTCGATCCGAAACGGGCGTTTGATCCGTTGCGTCAGGGCGGCGGTCAGGAATTCGTCGATGCGGGCGCTGACCGGCGGTTTCGCGTTGGGCGCCAGAAAGCCGGGCTCAATCGCGATCTCGAGGCCAAAATACCGGTAGGCGTCCTTGAACAGAATCCGTCGTTGCGCCGGGGTTTGCGCGTCGTCCATCGCCTCCATGACCATGGCGATTTCGCCGACGATGGCATTGGACAGACGCCGGGTAATCGTGTCCCAGTGCCGGTCATAGAAGATATGCGTCGAGATGATCTGCAGCAAAATCAGCGGCGAGACGATAATCAACAACGACCGGCCGAACAAAGTGCGCGGCAGTATCCGCTTGAGCATCAAGGCGGGATGGAACGCGATCAGTCCGGCCATAGCACATAGCCCCGGCCGCGCACGGTCTTCAGATAGCGCGGCAGCTTCGAATCCGGCTCGATCTTGCGGCGCAGGCGCGTAACCTGAACATCAATCAACCGCTCGCTGCCATCGACCGCGCAAAGCCGCGTCAGCGCCTCGCGGCTCAGCACTTCGCCGGGGTTTTTCGCCAGGACCTGTAGCAGACTGGCTTCCGACGCGGTCAGCCGCACCGGCCCGTCGGCGCCTTGCAGGGTTTCGCGCTCGAGGTCGAAGACAAATTCGCCGAGCCGTATTTCGCGCGCCGCCAGCGCCGGCCTGACCCGGCGCAGGATCGTCAATATCCGTAAAACCAGTTCCCTTGGTTCGAAGGGCTTGCACAGATAATCGTCGACCCCGCCTTCCAGCCCGTCGATTCGCGCCTCGGTTTCGGCCATCGCCGTTAACATCAGGATCGGCACCGTGTTGTCGGCGCGGATCGAACGGGTCAGCGCCAGCCCATCCTCGCCCGGCATCATCCGGTCCATCACGATAAGGTCGAATTGCAACGCCCGCATCCGCGCCCGCGCGTCGTCCGCGTCGATCGCCACCGTGACCCTAAAGCCGTTGTCCATCAGGTATTTACGCAACAGATCCAGAAGCCGCTTGTCGTCGTCGACAACCAGTATATGAAACGCATCGGTGTTCACGGCGCAAAAACGGCGCTGGCGGATGGCATGGGCGGAAGGTTAGCGCATTTTTCGCCATCGCGAAATGAGGGATAAGCTAAAATTCGCGTGCCGTGGGCGCGCCTTCAGGCGGTTGTGCGCTCGAACCGTTCGCGGTCCACATCGCTCGACATCAGGCCGAGGATCACCTGGCGGAACCCGGCGACGGCCTCGGCGCCGGCGGCCCGGTAGGCGCGCGCGAAACGGGCGCGCTGGGTCGCGGTCAGCGTCGCCTCCAGTTCCCGCCCCTTGCGCGTCAGTTGCAGCAGACGCTGGCGGCGGTCCCGCTGGCCCCGGCTTTGATGAATGAACCCCTCGCGCACAAGCTGGCCCAGCACGCGGTTCAGGCTCTGTTTGGTGATTTGCAGGATGCCCAGCAGCGCCGACACGCTGCAATCGGGATAGCGGCCAACGAAGTAAATCACCCGGTGATGCGCGCGGCCGAACCCGTAATCGGTCAGGATCGCATCCGGCTCGGCCGTGAAGTCCCGATAGGCGAAGAACATCATCTCGATTCCCTGGCGCAATTCCTCGTCACGCGGCACGGCTGGATCGTTTCTGGCAACAGGCGGCATGGTCACATTGGACTCCAATTCGAAGGCGTTGAAAATTTAAGTCAGCATAGTTGACATAATTTTGTTAGAATGTTACAAACCAACCGTTCCCAACGACGGTATGTTTCACTTTACGACCGATCCGCGTAAATTTACTGCCTTCGCACCGGGAATGACAATTGCCGAATGTGGAGAAACGTCATGGAAATGAGCTACGACGACCGGCCCGGTCAGATCTGGTTGGATGGCGCGCTGGTGCCGTGGGGGGACGCCAACACCCATATTCTCACCCATGCGTTGCACTATGCGTCCTGCGTCTTCGAAGGCGAGCGCGCCTATGGCGGCCGGATTTTCAAGCTGAACGAACATACCAGACGCCTGTTCGACGGGGCTGGCGTGATGGACATGACGATCCCCTACACGATCGAGGGAATCGACGCGGCCTGTGCGCTGGTGGTTCACAATCAAGGTATTTCAGATGGTTATGTGCGCCCCATCGTGTGGCGCGGCGCGGAAATGATGGGTGTGTCGGCGCAATCGACGAAAATTCACGTCGCCATCGCGGCCTGGGAATGGCCCGACTATTTCACCGACCGCATGACCGGGATCAAGATGAAATGGGCCAAGTGGCGGCGCCCGGACCCGGCGACAATCCCGTGCCATACCAAGGCCGGCGGCTTGTACATGATCTGCACCTTGTCCAAGCATGACGCGGAAAAGGACGGTTTTGCCGATGCGCTGATGCTCGATTACCGCGGTTATATCGCCGAGGCGACCGGGGCCAATATCTTCATGCTGCTGGCGGACGGCAAGCTGCACACGCCGGAGCCGGATTGCTTCCTTGACGGTATCACCAAGCGCACGGTGAGCGCGCTTGCCGAGGCGCGGGGCTATGAAATCGTCCAGCGCCACATCATGCCCGAAGAACTGGCCGGCGCGTCCGAAGTATTCCTGACCGGCACCGCCGTCGAGGTGACGCCGGTGCGCGAAATCGGCGAATACAGCTTCACGCCGGGCGACCTTACCCGCACCTTGATGGAAGATTACGACGCCGAAGTGCGCCGCGCCATACCAGCAACGCAGAACGCGGCGTAAAGCAAATCCCAAGCGAACCAGCTTTTGGTTCGCGACGACGTATTTGCGGTAATTCAAGAACCAAGGCGGGCCAGGGCGGCCCGCAATGCCGTCAGGCGGTCCGGCTGGCGGCAGTCATCGGGAAGCAGGGCCAGCGTGCCGATACGGTCCAGCGTCCGCTCGACCGGC
>PTKA01000081.1 GCA_002937525.1 Alphaproteobacteria bacterium MarineAlpha10_Bin3 | reverse complement strand
GTGCAGAACATCCCCATCAAACGGCGCGCTTCCAGCCCGGATCCGGTCGATATTTCATAACCGGACCCGGTCGATATTTCATAAGAAGGCGACGTTGAACCGCGCCGCGCATCGGCGTAGTGTCGGGCGCGAATTCGGCGGCCGGTCGCGGGCCGCCACCCCATTACCGATGAGTGAACATCATGTCGTTGATAGCCTCGCGCATGTCGCGGATCAAGCCGTCGCCCACGGTCGCCGTTTCCACCCGGGCGCAGGAATTGCAGGCAGCGGGCGAAAGCGTCATCAATCTTGGCGTCGGCGAGCCGGATTTCGACACGCCGCTGCATATCCGCGAGGCCGCGATCGAAGCGATGAACGCCGGCAAGACGCGCTATGCGCCGCCCCAAGGCATTCCCGAACTGCGCCAGGCCATCGTCGATAAGTTCCGTCGCGAAAACGGCCTGGACTACGACACCAATCAGGTCACCGTCGGCACCGGCGGCAAGCAGGTGATCTTCAACGCCTTCACCGCCACGATCGACGACGGCGACGAGGTCATCGTCCCGGCGCCCTATTGGGTGACTTATCCGGATCTGGCGCTGTTGAACGGCGGCGTGCCGGTATTTGTCGAGTGCGGTGCCGCGGCGAATTTCAAGATGACGCCGCAACAACTGGAAGACGCGATCACCCCCAAGACCAAATGGCTGGTGTTGAACAGCCCCTGCAATCCGACCGGCGGCGCCTATTCGGCGGATGAGTTGCGCGCGCTGGCCGAGGTGCTGTCGCGCCACGCCCAAGTCTATGTCTTCAGCGACGATATCTACGAGCATATTCTCTATGACGGCGCGCAATTCGCCACCATCGTCCAGGTGGCGCCAGCGTTGAAAGAGCGTGTCCTGACCATGAACGGCCTGTCCAAATCCTATTGCATGACCGGCTGGCGGCTCGGCTACGCCTGTGGACCTCTGGAGTTGATCAAGGCGATGAACATGTTGCAGTCGCAAAGCACGACCAGCCCCTCGACGATTTCGCAATGGGCCGCAGTCGAGGCGCTGAACGGCGATCAGAGCCATATCCCGCGCAATAACGAAATTTTCCAGGAACGCCGCGATCTGGTCGTCTCGATGCTCAACCAGGCCAGCGGACTGGTTTGCGACACGCCGGTCGGCGCCTTCTACGTCTATCCGTCATGCGCCGGACTGATCGGCAAACAGACGCCGGACGGCAAGACCATCGAGAATGACGGGGATTTCGTCTCCTATCTGCTGGAAACCGAAGGCGTCGCCGCCGTGCATGGCGAAGCGTTCGGCCTGTCGCCGTTCTTCCGCATTTCCTACGCCCTGTCGTCGGAAACCCTGGAGGACGCCTGCCAGCGCATCCAACGCGCCTGCGCGGCGCTTCGTTAGCGCTGCCGGGCATGCGGTTCATTGCCTTTGGCGCCGGCGGTGTCGGCGGATATTTCGGTGGCCGGCTGGCGCGCGCGGGGCAGGACGTCACTTTTATTGCGCGCCGCGCCCACCTCGATGCGATCCGGGCCAGGGGGTTGCGCCTGCGCACGCCGGACGGCGAAATCACGGTCGATCCGGTACAGGTCACGGATGATTTATCGACCTTGAGCCCGCCGGATTATCTGCTGTTCGCGGTCAAGCTATTCGATACGCAAGCCGTGGCGGAAGCCTGCCGCCCGATTGTCGGGCCACGGACGGCCGTCGTCTCGCTGCAAAACGGGGTCGAAGCCGTGGATATTCTGTCCGGTGTGTTTGGCGCGGCGCGGGTCATGGGCGGCACGGCGCGGATCGCCGCCGTCATCAGTGAACCCGGCGTTATCGCCCAAACCGGAAAATTCGCGATCCTGAATTTTGGCGAACAAGACGGCAGCCGCTCCGAACGCGGTCTGGCATTGGAAGCCGCCTGTCTGAATGCCGGCTTCGATGCCAGGCTGCTCGATAATATCGACGCCGATATCTGGCAAAAATTCATTCTCCTGGCGACACTGAGCGGCATGACCTCTTTGACCCGGCTGCCCAATGGCCCGCTGCGCAAAACGCCGGCGACCCGCGCGCTGGTCGAGACCTGCATGGCGGAAGTCGCCGCCGTCGGCCGGGCGCGCGGCATCGCCCTGCCGGATGACGTGGTCGCCTCGGTGATGGCATTGTGGGACGGACTGCCGGCGGAAATGGTCGCCTCCATGGCGCATGACCTCAAGGCCGGCAAGCCGCTTGAACTCGATCATCTGAGTGGTGCTGTGGTGCGCCTTGGCCGGTCGCTGGGCGTGCCGACCCCGACGCACGCATTCATTCACGCCGCCCTGCAACCCTACGTCAACGGTGCGCCGCCAGAATAGGCCGCAGCCAGGTTTGCGTCGATTTTACTTGCGTCGCGGGTCAGGGCAGCAAGAATATTGGTGGTCCGTTTACAGGGAGCAGCACCTTGCAATGCCGAGGCGCTGAAAATGCCGAAATAATCCGCAAGGGAATCCATCATGCCTGGGAAATCAGTCTCCTCACCGCGTTGCGCCGCCATTGTCGGACCCTATCTGAGCGGTAAGACGACACTGCTCGAAGCCCTTCTGGACACCTGCGGCGCGATCCACCGCCGCGGCAACGTGAAAGACGGCACGACCGTGGGCGATCCCTCGCCGGAAGCGCGCCGCCGTAATATGAGCATCGAAATTTCCGCCGCGCACGGCGAATTCCTCGGCGAATACTGGACATTTCTGGATTGCCCGGGATCGATCGAGTTTCAAGGCGAAGCACGCAGCGCCCTAATGGTCGCCGACATCGCGATTGTCGTTGTCGATCCGGACCCCAACCGCGCGCTGGTGGTCGGGCCGCTGCTGCATTTCCTGGATACCAACGATATCCCGCACATGATTTTCATTAACAAGGTCGATCACCCGCATGTTCCGGTGCAAGACGTGCTGGAATCGCTACAGGGCATGTCCAGGAAACCGCTGATCCTGCGCCATGTTCCGATCCGCAACGGCGATAATATCGAAGGCTATGTCGATCTTGTCTCCGAGCGGGCGTATTCCTACAAACCCGGTGAAAAATCCGCGCTGATCGAAATCCCCACCGACATGCAGGAACTCAACGAACAGGCGCGCCAGGAACTGCTGGAGGAATTGTCTAATTTCGACGATGATCTACTCGAACAATTGCTTGAAGACACGATTCCGCCAAAAGACGAAATCTACGGCTATTTGACCAAGGATCTGCGCAACAACGCCGTCGTGCCGGTGTTCATTGGCGCGGCGGAAAAAAATTCCGGCGTGCTGCGCTTGCTGAAAGCTTTACGCCACGAGACGCCCGAAGCCTCATCGACGCTGGCGCGTCTGGGAGACCCAACCGGCGATCCACTGATCCAAGTGCTCAAGACCTATCATGTGCCGCGTTCGGGAAAGCTGTCGCTGGCGCGGATTTGGCGCGGTACGGTCAAGGACGGGATGAATTTGGGCGAAACCCGGGTCAGCGGGTTGTACCGGCTCATGGGATACGATCAGGAAAAAATTGGCCAGGCAGAGGCGGGCGAAATCGTGGCGCTTGGCCGGATGGAAAAGGTTCGTACCGGCGATGTCCTGACCGCCCAAGGCGTTACCGCCGATGCCATGGCGTGGCTGGAGCCAACGAAGCCACTTTATTCGGTCGCCATCCATTCGCAAAAGCGCGAGGACGAAGTCAAGCTGTCGGCGGCGATCGCCAAGCTGATCGACGAAGACCCGTCGCTGATCATCGAACAAGTCGCCGATACAAGGCAAATGCTGTTCTGGGGTCAGGGCGATATCCATCTCCAGGTATCGGCCGAAAAACTTCGCGAGCGTTACAATGTCGGCGTGGTTACCGAGAAACCGGTCATCCCTTACAAGGAAACCATCCGCCGGCCGATCAAACAGCACGCCCGCCACAAGAAACAGAGTGGCGGCCATGGCGAATTCGGCGATGTGCATATCGAAATAAAGCCACTGCCGCGTGGCCGCGGCTTCCAGTTCGACGAAATCATTCACGGCGGATCGGTGCCGCGAAACTACATCCCCGCCGTCGAAGCCGGGGTAAAAGAGTACCTTACCGAAGGGCCGCTCGGCTTTCCGGTGGTCGATTTGTCGGTCACCCTGTTCGATGGCCAGCACCATGCGGTCGACAGTTCCGACATGGCCTTTCGCCGCGCTGGAATCCTGGCAATGAAGGACGGCCTGCCGCAATGTTCGCCGATCTTGCTGGAACCGATTTGCAAGGTCACTTTATCGGTGCCCAGCGAATTCACCGCCAACGCCCAAGGCGTGATTACCAAGCGGCGCGGCCAGATTCTGGGCTTCACGCCAAAGGAAGGCTGGGACAACTGGGATGAGGTCGAAGCCTTCATGCCGCAATCCGAACTCCAGGATCTGATTATCGAATTACGGTCGTTGTCGCGCGGCATCGGCACCTTTGAATGGCAATCCGACCATTTGGCCGAACTGACCGGCCGCGAAGCGAATGACGTGATCGAAGCGCGCAAGGAAGCACGGTGATCGACGCCGACGCCATCGCCCAGGCCGCAGAGGCATTGATCGAGGCGCGCACCGCTTACCGGGTTCTCGACAGATTCCCCGGCGGCGTCTTCCCGGCCGATATAGATGAAGGATACGCCATCCTCGACGCCATCGCGGCGCAGATAGCCATCCCCATCGGTGGCTGGAAGGCGGCGCTGACCAATGACGCGATCATGCGCAAAATGAAGACCAACGCGCCGGCCTGCGGTCCGTTGTTTCAACCTTATATCCGCCCGGCTCCGGCCAATTTGAACCTTCCCGCCGAATCGATGCGGGGCATCGAATGCGAGTTCGCCTTCCGCATGGCTGCTTCGCTGCCGCCGCGCGAGCAGCCCTATACCAACGCGCAAACCGCCGCCGCGGTCGCCACCCTGCATCCGGCAATCGAAGTCGTCGATACCCGCGTCAAGAACGGCATGGCGCATGGCGCCGGCGCCCTGATCGCTGATTTTTGTGCGAATGCCGCGCTGGTTTACGGTGCTGGATTGGAGGATTGGGCCGATTTAGACCTGGCCAGCCACGCCGTGACGTTGCACGTCGATGGCAAAGCAGTCGTCACGGGTGTCGGCCGGGAAGTCCTGGGCGACCCGCGCAACGCATTGACCTGGGTGGCAAATTTTCTATCCAACCGCGGCAAGGGGCTGAAAGCGGGAGAATGGGTCACCACGGGCAGTACGATGGGGATCTATCCAGTGCCGGTCGGAAGCGTCGTGACCGCCGATTTCGGCACGCTGGGAACGGTCGATATCACGTTTACCGCCTAGGCGGCGCATTGATATGTTAGAATCGATCTACTAGATGTCTTACCGGCACTGTTATGCATAAAAGGAACCAGCGATGTTGGGCATTCGTAGAAAGGGTTGGGCGCTGGCGGAATCGGCGGCGACCGATGAAGTGGTTTTTCTTCAGCGCCGCACGCTGGTCAAGGCGCTTGGCCTGGGGCCGGCGCTGATCGCAGCAGGCACGCCGGCCTTGGTTGCCGCGGCGGACACAGCAGACCTCTATCCAGCCAAACGGAACGGCCGCTACAAGCTGGATCGGCCGATGACGGCGGAAAAATACGCGGTCACCTACAATAATTTCTATGAATTCGGCTCCCATAAACTGATTTCCGATGCCGCCCAGGCGCTCAAAACCCATCCGTGGCAGGTCCGTATTGATGGATTGGTCGAAAAACCGATGACCGTCGACTTCGATGCGTTGATCCGCCGCATGCCGGTCGAGGAGCGCGTGTACCGGCATCGCTGCGTCGAAGCCTGGTCGATGGCGGTGCCGTGGGCTGGATTCGCCATGAAGGCCCTGGTCGATTTCGCCCGGCCCTTGAGCAAGGCGAAATTTGTCCAGATGGAAACCCTGGCCGACAAGGAAACCATGCCGGGGCTGAAACAAGTCTGGTATCCCTGGCCTTATACCGAAGGGCTGACCATGGCCGAGGCAACCAACGAGTTGGCGTTCATCGCCACGGGGCTGTACGGCAAACCGATACCCAAGCAGAACGGGGCTCCCATCCGGCTCGTCGTGCCCTGGAAATACGGCTTCAAATCGATCAAGTCGATTACGCGATTTACCTTCACCAACAAACGCCCGGTCGGCTATTGGGAAGAAATACAGGGGCGGGAATACGGCTTCTGGGCCAACGTGAACCCCAAGGTCGACCATCCCCGCTGGAGCCAGGCAAGCGAACGGGTGCTGGGCACCAATGAGCGGGTTCCGACGCTACTGTATAACGGCTATGGCGAATATATCGCCGACTTGTACAAGGATCTAAAAGGCGAGAAACTGTTCATGTAGTCCTTTGCCGCTAATAAGCCTTTAACATCCCCCTATGCATAGTCAGTCCTTCAACGGAATTTTATCTGGATTAGAGCAATGAAGGGCGCATTTTCAATACTCATCGAACGCACCGGCGAAATACATGGCGCCGAAGGCGAACCCGACATGCTGCAGGCGATGATACCGGATTGATCCAGGGGCCGGACCCTCTTTAGCCTGTTCCCAAAGCAACAGCATGATTTCATCGACGAAATCTTGCGCAATATCACACCCGACACCGAAGGCCGAATTAGCGATCTTTCGATGTTGACCGCCGATGGCAAACTGGCGCTGTTCCATTTGACGGTCCGGCCGGCGGGACCCGGCCGGTGGACGTTCCAATTCTCCCCC
>PTKA01000080.1 GCA_002937525.1 Alphaproteobacteria bacterium MarineAlpha10_Bin3 | reverse complement strand
ACGGTGAAGATCGGATTCGTGACCACCTTGACGACGCCGGCCGGCGTGATCGGGCGCGACATGCGAGATGCGGTCAATCTTGCCCTGGAGGATATCGGGAACAAGATGGGCGGGCTCGATGTCGAGATGATTTTCGAGGATGACGGCTTCAAGCCCGAAATTGGCAAGCAGAAGACCGACAAGCTGGTGCAGAAGGACAATGTCGATTTCGTCGCCGGCTATATCTGGTCGCATGTGCTGCTGGCCTCGCGCAAATCGGTGCTCGATGCGGGCAAGTTTCTGATCAGCTCCAATGCCGGTCCCTCGCAACTGGCCGGCAAGCTATGCAACAAGAATTTCTTTTCCACCTCCTGGCAGAACGACCAGACGCCGATGGCGATGGGCGAGGTCCTGAACCAGCGCGGCGTAAAATCGCTCTATGTCATCGCGCCCAACTATGCCGCCGGCAAGAACATGGTGTCTGGCGTGCAGCGCGCTTTCAAGGGCAAGATCGTCGGCAAGGATCTGACCAAATGGCCGGGCCAGCTTGATTTTTCGGCCGAACTCGCCAAGGCCCGCGCAGCCAAGCCCGATGGCGTCTTCATCTTCTATCCGGGCAAGGCCGGCGGCGCCTTCATGAAGCAGTATCAACAGGCCGGGCTCGACAAGACGATCCCGCTTTATTCGGTGTTCACGGTCGACTCAATCAGCCTGCCGAAGTTCCAGAAGGCGAATATGAGCGGCGTCATGGGCAGCTTCATGACCCAGTTCTGGGCCCCGGACCTGGACACCCCGCAAAACAAGAAATTCGTTGCCGGGTTTCGCAAAAAATACGGCCGTTATCCGTCCTTCTACGCCGCCCAGTCCTATGACACGGTGTTCCTGATCAAGAGCGCGGTCGATGCGGTGAACGGCAATCTGAAGGATATGGACGGGATGCGCGCGGCCATGGAAAAGGCGGATTTCCCGTCGGTGCGCGGCAAATTCACCTATGGCAACAACCATTTCCCGATACAAAATTTCTACCTGCGCGAAGTGGTCAAGGATAGCGACGGCAACTGGACCACGGCGACGCGCGGCGTGGTGCTGAAGAACCACCAGGATACCTACGCCAAGCTCTGCAAGATGTAAGTCTGAGGGCCTTGGATTGTGACCTGGGCGCTGCTGCTGGAGCAGTTTCTGAACGGCTTCCAGCTCGGTGTCCTGCTATTCTTGCTGGCCGCCGGGCTGACTTTGGTCTTCGGGATCATGGATCTGGTCAATCTGGCGCATGGCTCGCTGTACATGGTCGGCGCGTTCATATGCGCCACCTTGACCGAATTGACCGGGTCGTTCGGATGGGGCGTGTTGCTGGCGTTGCCGGCGACAATGGCGGTTGGCGTGATCGTCGAGATGACCGCGTTGCGCACGCTTTACGCACGCGATCATCTCGACCAAGTGCTGGCCACGTTCGGCCTGATTCTGTTCTTCAATGAATTGACCCGGATCGTCTGGGGCCCCGAAGGCATGGTGATTCCGCTGCCGGCATGGCTCGACGGCAATGTCGAAATCCTGCCCGGCGTGCATTACCCGACCTTCCGGATGCTGATTATCGCGGTCGGGCTCGGCGTTGCGGCGGCATTGTATGTTCTGGTGGTCAAGACCCGCACCGGCATGTTGATCCGCGCCGGCGCATCGAACCGCGCGATGATTGGCGCGCTTGGCGTCAATATCAAAACCCTTTTCACCGCGATATTCGGGCTCGGCGCGGCGCTGGCCGGGCTGGCCGGCATGATGGCCGGCCCGATCATCGAGGTATCCACCGGGATGGGCGAGGAAATCCTGATTCTCGCCTTCGTGGTCATCGTCATCGGCGGCATCGGATCGATCCGCGGCGCCTTCATCGCCGCCCTGATCGTTGGACTGATCGACACGATGGGCCGCTCGTTCCTCGATGTCCTGCTGAGCGCGGCGATGTCCGCCAGCGCCGCCGAAACCGCCGCCCCGGCTTTGTCCGCGATGCTGGTCTATATCCTGATGGCGACGGTTCTGTTTTTCCGTCCGCAGGGCCTGTTTCCGCCGCACGGGCGCCAATGATGCGGTTCAACCTTCGCATTGTCTGCACGGCGTCGCTAGTGCTGGCTTTGGCGCTGTTTCCCGTGATCCTGGAAGGGCAGTCCTTCTATATCGGCGTCCTGTCGCGGGCGATGATCCTGTCGATCGCAGCACTCAGCCTCAATCTTATTCTTGGCTACGGTAATATGATCAGCTTCGGGCACGCGGCCTATATCGGTATCGGCGCCTATACGGTCGGCATCTTCGCCTATTACGAAATCTATGACGGGTTCATCCAGTGGCCGGTCGGGCTCGCGGTCTCGGCGGCCGTGGCGCTGATCTTCGGTGCGATATCGCTGCGCACCAAGGGCGTCTATTTCATCATGATTACCCTGGCATTGACCCAGATGCTGTATTTCCTTGGCGTCAGCGTCGATGAATATGGTGCCGATGACGGGCTGGTGATCGATATTCGCAGCGAGTTCGGCGGATATGTGGATTTGGAAAACCGGGTCACGCTGTATTACACGATCTTCGTCATCCTGCTGGCGACCATCGCCGGCATGCACCGGCTGATCAATTCGCGCTTCGGCATGGTGATTCGCGGGTCGCGCTCGAACGAGGCGCGCATGCGGGCGCTGGGCTATCCGGTTGACCGCTACAAGCTCACCGCCTTCGTCATCGCCGGCGTGATCTGCGGACTGGCCGGGCTGCTGCTGGGCAATTACACCAATTTCGTCAACCCGGACATGATGCATTGGACCCGGTCGGGCGAGCTGATTTTCATGGTCGTGCTGGGCGGCATGGGTTCGGTCTTCGGGCCGGTCTTCGGCGCCATTGCGTTTTTGCTGCTGGAAGAATTCCTCTCCGACCTGACCGTCCATTGGCAGATTATATTCGGGCCGTTTCTGATTCTGGTCGTGCTGTTCGCGCGCGGCGGGATCGACAGCCTGTTGGGGCGCGGCGGGCGCGGCCATGACTGAACCCCTGCTGCGCGTGACGGATCTGACCAAGGCGTTTGGCGGTCTGATCGCGATCGACCATCTGTCGCTCGATATCGCGGCGGGCGAAATTCATGCGGTCATCGGCCCCAATGGCGCCGGCAAGACGACCTTTATCGCCCAGCTTTCCGGCGCGCTGCGGTCCGACTCGGGAACGATCCGGTTCGACGGCGTCGATATTACCAATTTTCCCATCGCGCGCCGCGCCCGGCACGGGCTGGCGCGGTCCTTCCAGATCACCAGTATCTTCAGGGATTTTAGCGTCGAAGATAATGTCGCACTGGCGATCCAGGCCCATGCCGGCCACAGTTTCCGGTTCTGGCGGGCGGCGCGCAGCGACCCAGCTTTGCGCCGCCCGGCGCGCGAAGCGCTGGAACGCATCGGCCTTGTCGAGCGCCGCAATGTGCTGGCCGGCGCATTGGCGCATGGCGAGCAGCGCCAGCTTGAACTGGCGATGGCGCTGGCCACCAAACCGTCGCTGCTGCTGCTGGATGAGCCGGCGGCGGGGATGGGCGCCACCGAAACCAGCGCCATGGTAACATTGCTTGCCGGGCTGAAGGGCGATGTCGCCATCCTGCTGGTCGAACATGACATGGACACGGTGTTTGCGCTGGCCGACCGGATATCGGTCCTGGTCGGCGGCCGCGCCATGGCCACCGGAACGCCGGCCCAGATCCGCGACGATCCAGCCGTCCGCCAAGCCTATCTTGGCGAGGAGGCGTGATGCTGAGCGTATCGAAAATCGAAACCTTTTACGGCGAAAGCCAGGTTCTGTTCGGCGTCGATTTGGAGGTGCGCGCCGGTCAGGTGGTCAGTTTGATGGGCCGCAACGGCATGGGCAAGTCGACCACAATCAACGCGATCATGGGGCTGAAGCCGCCCCGGACCGGCACGATCGAATTCGAGAACCGGCCGATTCACCGCCTGCCCAGCCACGCCATCGCGCGCGCCGGCCTGGCGCTGGTGCCCGAAGGGCGGCAGATATTCCCCAATCTCACCTTGCGCGAAAACCTGATCGCCACTGCCGCCAACCGGCGCAAACGGCGCCACCCCTGGACGCTGGAGCGGGTGTTCGCGATGTTTCCGGCCCTGTTCGAACGCCGCGACAATCGCGGCGACACGCTGTCCGGCGGCGAGCAGCAGATGCTGGCCATCGGGCGCGCCTTGATGACCAATCCCGAATTGCTGATTCTCGACGAGGCGACCGAAGGTTTGGCCCCGTTGATCCGGGCCGAAATCTGGACATGCCTGGAAGCGTTGAAGGCGCAAAGACTGGCGATCCTCGTCATCGACAAGAATCTGCGCGCCCTGACGCGGATCGGCGACTGGCATTACATCATGGAAAAAGGCCGCATCGCCTGGTCCGGCGATAGCGCCGCCCTGGCGGCAACGCCTGATTTGCGGCTTCGCTATCTGGGCGTGTAACGCGGCGCATTGTCGGCGGCGGCCGCGATCACGGATCGAGAAGTTTGTACATCACCGGGCAATACAGCTTGCCATAGCCGGCCGCTTCCGCTTCGCGCAGGCGCTGGTCGGCAAGCCGCGCGCCGGCGGCGTCGACGCCGTGCTGTTGCGCCAGTTGCAAGGCGTAGCTCATATCCTTGATCGAATAGGTGACCGGGAAAACATCGTCGGGAAAATCGCCCTTCACCATGTATTGCATGCCGTGCTTGCGCAGAACGAAGCTGTCGGCCGATCCGCGCGACAGGGTTTCGAACAGCAATTCGCCATCGACGCCGGCCCGCCGGCCGATCGCCAGCGCCTCGGCCAGCGCCGATACGTTCATGAAGACGATCATGTTGTTCATCAGCTTGACGACCTGGCCGGTGCCGACGCCGCCGCAATGGGTCACGTCGGTGCCCATGCAGGCCAGCACCGGCTCGATCCGCGCAAACAATTCCGGGGTGGCGCCGACCATGATGCTGAGCGTGCCGTCCTGCGCCGAAGATACGCCGCGCGCAATCGGCGCATCGGCGAAATCGACCGATTTGGCCGTCATCGCCGCCGCCAGTTCCCGTTCGATATCCACCGTCGTCGTGGTCATGTCGATCACGGTCTGGCCGGCCCGCAGATGTTCCACGACACCGCCGTCGCCAAGACAGACCGCGCGCAGCTGGGGTTCGCCCGGCAGGCACAGGATGACCAGATCGACATCGCCCACCAGCGCCTTGATGCTGGGCGCCGCCGCAATGCCGGCATTATCCAGCGCCGCCACCTTGTCCATGTCGGCGTCGAAGGCGATGACCGGGACGCCGATCTTGGCCGCAAGGTTGCGGCACATGCGCCCGCCCATGACGCCCGTGCCGATGAATCCGATCTTCTTGAACGCCGCCATGATTGGCCCTTTCCGTTGCCTAAATATCCGCGCGCGGGCATGCTGCTCGCCCACGGCACCCGCCTCAAATACATCTTAGGAGAGCCATAATGCCGGACGCAATCGCCCCCTACGAGGTTTACGCCATCCGTTACGCCAAGCGTATCGGCAAGTTGAACGACCATATTCTGCACCGCGACCCGCATGACGGCCCCAGCCCGATGGATTATTTCGTCTGGGCCATCGTCGGCAATGGCCGCACGATCGTGGTCGATCTTGGTTTCGAAGCCGAACAGGCGCGCCTGCGGGGGCGCGATCTGCTGCGCACCCCGGCCGAAGGACTGGCGGTGATCGGCATCGACGCCGCCCAGGTCGAGGACGTCATCATCACCCATCTGCACTACGATCACGCCGGTACGGTTGGCGATTTTCCCAAGGCGAAATTCTATCTACAGGACCGCGAGATGGCGTTCGCCACCGGGCGCAACATGGCGCACAAGACCTTTAACGTGGCGTTTGCGCTGGACTATGTCGTCGATATGATCGCCAAGGTCTACGACAACCGCGTCGTTTTCGTCGATGGGACGATGGACGTGGCGCCCGGCGTATCGGTGCATCATGTCGGCGGGCACACCGATGGCTTGCAGATCGTCCGGGTGTGGACCGAACGCGGCTGGGTCGTGCTTGCCTCGGACGCCGCGCATTATTACATGAATATGGAAACGCCAAATCCGTTTCCCCTGGTTTATAATATTGGCGATATGCTGGATGCGTATCAAACCATGGAGTCGCTGGCCGATGGGCACCAGAACATCGTCCCCGGCCATGACCCGTTGGTCCTGCAACGCTATCCAGCGCCGTTTCGCGCAGCCGAGGGAATTGTGGTCCGGCTGAACGTCGATCCGGTCCAGTAGAAATTTATCGAGGAAGTCGCGACATGGCGCAACGGCATCACAGCAAGGTACTCATCATCGGCTCGGGGCCGGCCGGATATACCGCCGCGATCTATGCGGCGCGCGCTAATCTGCAACCGATGCTGGTCGCCGGTCTGGTGCCGGGCGGGCAGATGACGATCACCACCGATGTGGAAAATTATCCCGGCTTTGCCGATGTCATCCAGGGCCCCTGGCTGATGGAGCAGATGCAAAAACAGGCCGAACATGTCGGCACCACGATTATCCACGATATCGTCGTGGCGGTCGATTTTTTGTCCCGGCCCTTCACCTGCACCAGCGATGGCGGCGACACCTATAGCGCCGATTCGATCATTATCGCGACCGGCGCGCAGGCGCGCTGGCTGGGCCTGGAATCGGAACAGAAATTCATGGGTTTTGGCGTCTCGGCCT
>PTKA01000008.1 GCA_002937525.1 Alphaproteobacteria bacterium MarineAlpha10_Bin3 | reverse complement strand
GCGCGCTTCGGCTGCCGCCCAATCCGCTTCGACATCGCCGGAGCCATCGGTCAAGGTCGCCGAAGTTATAAGAACGCCATGCGCCGGGCGCAGCACGATTTGGGCAAAAGGTTCGGTCGGATCGACCCAGTGCCGGTGCATGCCGATATCGATATCGCGCCCGTCCAGGCGCTCGACGCTAAACCAGTCGACATGTTCGGGCGGCGTGCCGGCCGACAGCGTGCCCAGCATGAATTGCCAGGCGGCGACCAGATCCTCGCCGCGATGTTTGAGCGACCGGATGATGGCTTCAATTCTGCCGCGCGTCGCCGAATCGAGCGAATCGGATTCCTCGTCGAGCCGTACCGCAAGCCGTTCGCGAAGCCGCCGCAGGGGCTGCGACACTGTATCGAACGCCGCGTGCAGGCCGGCGCCTGCCGCCACCAGCGATGGCGGCGCATCTTCGATTTCGGTTTCCAGGTTAAAGGGGTTGTCCGGATTTTGCGCCCGGGCGTAAACGAAAGCGCGAATTTCGGCGAGAAACACCTCCGCTGCACCGCGTGGCTGTCCGTCGATGCAGCGCTGCCGCCACCCTTGGGAAGGCAACAGACCCGCGCCCGCAATTATATCGGCCAGCGCCTGCGCCGCCTTCGCGTCGTCGCCCAGCAGCCCATCGACCCGGCTCTTGAGCCCGCGCGACCGGCTTTGCCAGCGGCCTTCGGCGCCGCGCAGCCAGCGCCGCAGCTCCGCCCCTTCCAGCCCCGTCAAATGGGCCGAGAATGCGCTATCGGCGGCGCCAAAGACGTGGTGTCCTTCGTCGAATATATAGCGGGTCGGCTGCCCCCCTTGTTCGGGTGTGCTGCGCGCGGCGTTTATCATCACCAGCGCGTGGTTGGCGACGACCAGATCGGCGCGCCGCGCCTTGCGGATATTGCGTTCGATGTAGCATTTGGAATAATGGGCGCAGGCCGAATAAATACATTCGCCCCGCCGGTCGGTCAGCCCGGCGGTGACCCGCCGCCCCAGCACGTCGCTCAACCAGGCCGGGTAGTCGCCGCCACTGATGTCGCCGTCGCGGGTCCGCGCCGCCCACCGCGCAATCAGGCCAAGCGGGACCGCATCGCCGCGGCGCACCGCAATGCCGCGCGTCGCTTCCTCGTAATTCAACAGGCAAAGATAATTTTCCCGTCCCTTGCGCACCACGACCCGGCCGCGTTTTATCGCGGGGTCGGGAAACAGCCGGTCGAGCTCCCGATCGATCTGATGTTGCAGGTTGCGCGTGAAGGTCGAAATCCACACCGGCGCTTCGTTGCGCGCCGCCCACAGGCTGGCCGGTGCGATATATCCCAGTGTCTTGCCGACCCCGGTGCCGGCTTCGGCCAGAACGAAAGTCGGTGCATCGGCCTGGTCGCGGGGATTGAACGCCGGGGTCACCGACGAGGCGTAATCCGACTGGCTGGGCCGTGCTTCGGCCCCCTCGCCCAGCAGGCTGGCGAGGCGGGCGCGGCTGTCGGTGGGGCTGACCGGGTGGTTGCCGGGCGGCTGCGGCGGTGCCCGATCCACCCATTCGCTCAATCGGCGCCAGACCTCCAGGCCGGCCGCCGGCCGCAATGTGGCATCGCCGGCATCTTCGTGTTCTTCGCCAAGTGCCGCCAGCACCGCTGGACCCCAGCTCCAGCCGCCATTCGCCATCGCCCAGGCGACCGGCCGGTCGTCCGGCGCCCGTTGCTGCATCGCAAGGTCCCGCAATAGCGCCAGGGCCGCCGTGTGGATCAGCCCGGCTTGCGCCGCCAGGTTGTTCGGAGGCGGCAGATCGAGTTTGTTGGCAAGTCCGCGCGCCGTCGGCACACAGAAGGTTGCCGGGCGGACGAAAGCGAAAAGCTCCAGAATATCGAAACCGGCAATGCGCTCTATATTGAGCCGCCGCGCGGTGGCCGGCGCGTGGCACAGGATCGGCCGGTCGCCCTGCCCAGCGCGCCGGGCAGCTTCCGCCAGACCGATTTCCTCGATCTCGCCATCCGCGCTTAACCAGACCGCACCGGTCAGGCCGGCGACCAGGCAGGGCGAATCGGGCATCAGAATGCGGGCCGTTTGATCCATATCGCCATCATAGCGCCGGTGGCCATCGCGCGCGACAGGCCGACAATGCCGGTTGACGCGATACCACGGCGTGCCTAGGTTCCGGCTCCTTCAAGCAGAAAGAATCGACATGCGTGAACTGGCGCAACAGGCCAAGGCGTGGCCTTTTGTCGAGGCGCGAAAAGTACTCAAGCGCATCGGCGGCAAGACCCCGCAAAAAGGCTATGTCCTGTTCCAGACCGGATATGGGCCGTCCGGCTTGCCGCATATCGGGACCTTCGCCGAGGTGCTGCGGACGACGATGGTGCGCCGGGCCTTCGAGGCGCTGTGCGACATTCCCACCAGACTGTTCGCCTTTTCCGACGACATGGACGGTCTGCGCAAGGTGCCGGACAATATCCCGAACCCGCAAAAGCTGGCTGCGTATCTGGGTCAACCGCTGACGTCGGTGCCCGACCCGTTCGGGACTCATGATAGTTTTGCAGCCCATAACAATGCCCGTCTGCGGGCGTTTCTCGACGATTATGGCTTTGAATACACCTTCGTGAGCGCCACCGAACAGTACAAATCCGGCCGTTTCGATACCGCCCTCCTGAAAGTTCTGGAATGCTATGACGCGGTGCAGTCGGTCATGCTGCCGTCGCTGGGCGAGGAACGCCGCCAGACCTACAGTCCGTTCCTGCCGGTCTGCGAGGAAACCGGCGGCGTCCTTCAGGTGCCCGTCATCCAGATCGACAGCGCGGCTGGAACGATCGTCTATGAGCGCGCGGACGGCAAGCGGATTGAAACCCCGGTTACCGGCGGCAGGTGCAAGCTGCAATGGAAACCGGACTGGGCGATGCGCTGGTACGCGCTGTCGGTCGATTACGAAATGTCGGGCAAGGATTTGATCGATTCGGTGCGCCTGTCGAGCCGGATTGCGCGGGCGCTTGGCGGCCGACCGCCGGAAAGCTTCACCTACGAACTTTTTCTCGACAAAAACGGCGAGAAAATTTCCAAATCACGGGGCAACGGCCTGACCATGGAGGAGTGGCTGAACTACGCGCCGCGCGACACCTTGGCCTATTTCATGTTCGGCAAGCCGAACACCGCCAAGCGGCTTTATTTCGATGTCATTCCCAAGACGGTGGATGAATATCTTTCCAGCCTGACCCGCTTTTCGAACGAAGACGATCCGGCGCGCTTGCAGAACGCCGTATGGCATGTTCATCGCGGCGCGCCGCCGAAAGAAACCGTCCCGCTTTCCTTCAACGTGCTGTTGAACCTCGCCAATGCCTGCAATAGCGAAGACAAGTCGGTTTTATGGGGTTTCATTGCCCGCTACGCGCCGCAGGCCACACCGCAAAGCAGCCCGATCCTCGATGATCTGGTTGGCTACGCGATTCGCTATTACCAGGATTTCGTGAAGCCGAATAAACGCTACCGATTCCCCGACACCCGCGAGACGGCAGCGCTTCAGGCACTGGTGGCGGCGTTGGCTTCGGTGCCCGGCGATGCCAGCGCGGCCGATATTCAAAACCGGATCTATGAAATCGGCAAGCAGTTCGAATTCGAGCCGCTACGCGACTGGTTCAAGGCGCTTTATGAAATTCTGTTCGGACAGGAACAGGGTCCCCGGATGGGCTCGTTCATCGCGCTCTACGGGGTGGCGGAGACGATCACGTTGATTGAACGCGCCCTCGCCGGCGAAGACCTCAGCGCCGCCGGGTCCGACTGATACCAAGGAGCGATTTTTCCGGCAATGGCAGGATGCCCCATGGGACGGATATGTCACGGCGGCGCCACGGGCGGGTCACGCCACCTGCGTATCCATCTGTAGAAATTTCTCGCGGCGGCGGCGGCGCAGCGTGGCGCCGTCCACGTCCCGCATCGCTTCCAGCGCCAGCGCCAGGGCGTCGCCGACCGCATTGGTCGCAGCGGCCGGATCGCGGTGCGCGCCACCCATGGGCTCCGGCACGATTTCATCGATGACGCCGAATTCAAGCATGTCTTGCGCGGTCAGCCGCAGGGCGTCCGCTGCGTCGCGCGCATAATCGACGCTGCGCCACAGGATCGACGAACAGGCCTCGGGCGCGATGACCGAATAGATGGCGTGTTCAAGCATGATCACCGTGTTCGCCGCCGCCAGCGCCATGGCCCCGCCGGATCCGCCTTCGCCGATAATGACGCAGACCATCGGCGTTTCCAGCGCGAGGCACGCCTCAATCGAGCGCGCGATCGCCTCCGCCTGTCCGCGTTCCTCCGCGCCGATACCGGGATAGGCGCCGGTCGTGTCGACAAAGGTGACGACCGGCAGATGAAACCGGTCGGCCAACTGCATCAGCCGCCGCGCCTTGCGGTATCCTTCGGGCTGCGCCATGCCAAAATTATGGGCCACCCGCGCCGTCGTATCAGCGCCCTTCTCGGTTCCGATCACGACACAGGAATAACCCCGAAAGCGGCCGATCCCGCCAATCATCGCATTGTCCTCGGCAAACGCCCGATCCCCCGCCAGCGCCGTGAAATCATCGATCAGCGCGTCGATATAGTCGACGCAATGCGGTCGTTCGGGGTGCCGCGCCACTTGCACCTTCTGCCACCGCGTCAGGTTCGCATAGGCGCGCTGAAGCAGCCGGTCGGCTTCATTCTGCATTTTACCGACTTCGTCGGCGATATTGATATCCCCGACATCGGACAGATGACGAAGCTCTTCGATCTTGTTTTCAAGCTCGGCAATCGGGCGTTCGAAATCCAGAAACGTCTTCATTGCAACTCGGATTCTATTGGGAGGACGGGTCTATATAGGCGCGCCGCGCCGCCATTGCCAGGGGATGCGCACGGGCCACCAAATCACGCAGGCGCGCGTCGATAACATGGGTATAAATCTGCGTTGTCGAAATATCGGCATGCCCGAGCAACTTCTGCAGGCCGCGCAAATCCACCCCATTGGCGAGAAGATGGCTGGCGAAGGCGTGGCGCAATACATGGGGACTGACCCGGTCCGGGTCGAGCTTGGCGGCCAGCGCCAGGGATTTCAGATTTTGCCCGAAACGCTGCCGCGTGATATGGCCGAGCGCGCCGCGCGAGGGAAACAACCATCGCGCCTCGCGGCCGCCCACCAGATAGCGTGCCCGCACGCAGCGATAGGCATCGACCGCATCGCAAGCGGCGCGGTGCAGTGGGACCATTCTTTCCTTGTTCCCTTTCCCGCGCACGATGAGAAATTCCCGGTCCCGGGCACAGGCGGATTGCGGCAGGCTGACCAGCTCGGACACCCGCATTCCGGTGGCGTACAACAATTCTAGCATCGCGGTCAGGCGTAAGCCATCGGGGCCCGGCTTGGCGCGCGCGGCATCGAGCAGCGCGGTTACGTCATCCTCGCTGAGGAATTTCGGCAGTGGCCGCTGCCGGCGCGGACTGTCGATCGATGCGGTGGGGTCGTCTGGACGAATGCCGTCGAGGTGAAGAAAGCGGTGAAACTGTCGAATGCTGGATAGTCTGCGCGCCGCCGTGCTAGCGGCCACGCCATCGAAACTTGCCAGATAACGCCGGATATCGCTGCTCGTCGCCTGTTCGGCGGAACGGCCGCGCGCGCTCAAAAATCCGCCATAGGCGGTCAGGTCCCGCGCATAGGCTGCGGTTGTGTTGGCCGCCGCACCCCGTTCGGCGGTCATCATTTCCAGGAACGATTCGAGCAAGTTCCGGATCGCTTACAGCCCCCTTTGAACCGCCGCTTCGATCACGAGATTGCGCGCCTCTTCGTCAAGCCCGACGCGCCGTAACGAAACCGCTATTTCGGCAAGAATGGTCAAATCCATGTCACCCGGCCCCGCTTCGCCCAGCATCAGCGCGGCCAGAAGTATCGCCTCGCCGCGCCGGCCGGCCTCGGCCGCCGCCTGGAGGGCGGCACGGTAGGCTGGAGCCGGCAACATTGCCGTTCGGTGCATGACATCGCCAAGCAGCGCCCGCCAGTCATCGGCGCCGACGGCTTCGCCAATGGCGCGAAACAAGGTATAGACATCGGCGATATGCTGGCTGGCCTGGTCCGGCGCCATCTTGCGCACGGCCGCGCGCCAGGACTCCGCATCGTCGACAAGTTCGGCCGCGCCGCCATCGCTGGATCCCTGGACGCCGACCAACCGGGCCATCGCCCACAACGAGTCCACCGCAGTCTTCGCCTCTGGATCCCGGGCGGCTTCCTGGCGCAAAGCGGCCATCCAGCGCTGGGCAAGGAAGGGACGGCGCAATGCAAAAAGCGCCCGCGCGGCGTCCGCTGCGAACCAGGTCATTTCACCGCTCGGCGACATGTTGACCAGCAGAGATTCGAACACCCGCACCAACAGCGAATAGTGGCCGCTGGCGCGGGCCAGGCTCCAGGCTTTTTGTAACACTTCGGCCCGTGCGGTCGGCACCGTCTGCACCAGCGCCGACTGATACAGCAACGCCCGGCCACGCGGCGACGGCGCCGCCTCGGCAAGGCTCAGCGCATTGTCGAGGTCGTCGCGTGAAAACGTCACGCTGGCATAGACTTCGGCCAGCCGTTCGGGTGTCAGCGCACCGTGCCGCGCGGCGCTCTCGGCCGCTTCCAGGCGCAATTCGAGCGATGCATTGGGGCTGGCGCCAATCATGCCCATGACCGGCGGCAAGGCGTCGCCGATGGCGTCGGCCGGAATCTGGACCTTCGCCGTGCGCAGCATGGAAAGCAGCAAGGGCGACGGTTCGGCAAGACTATCGATGGCGGCAGCGCCGCCTTCGGTCAATTGGTCGATCAGCGCGAAGAATACCGGGTCCTTCAATTCACCGGTTTCGGCCAGCAGGTTGGCGCCCATCGCGGCGCCGGCGGCGTCGCCTTGCAAGGCCTGGCAGTAGATCAGCAATTGCTGCCAGAAGAGTTCTTCCAGCGCGAAATCCCGGCTATTGGCTTCGGCGCAAGCGCCGCCAAGATCGTTCCGCAACAGGTAATTTTCGACTTTCAGCCGCCACAGATATTCGTCGCTTTCCCGGTTGGGGGCGACGGAGATGAGTTCAAAGGACGATCCCAGCAGCCCCATCGACTGAAGATGCCGTACCCGCATCACGATCAGGCTGGAGCCAGGATCGTTATCGGACCGGGGCGGCGGCACCGCGACCGTTAAAAGCAGGCGGCGCAACATATCGCGCATCACCGGGGAAATCATTGCCGCCGGCAAGCGGCCGAGCAATCGCTCGACGAGTGGGCGCGGCGCACCCTGCCATAAATCACCACCGAAGCCGCCATTATCGAGATCGAGCGTCCCGGCGCCGTCGGGGGCGAGCTGGCGTAGCGAATCGACTTTGATACGGCTGCGCAAAGCCGGCTTCGGCCACCCTGGGTCGGCTTTTTCCGGCACCGGTTCATTGGGCGCCGGCGCCACGCCGCGCGGGACCAGCCGGCGGGGACCCGTGTCCTGGGCGGCAATCTGCACGCCAGGACCCGGCGTTGAATCGGACATTGGCGCCGCCACGATATTTCCCGCCGCCAACGTCACGACCGCGGCGGCGGCAATAGCCTGAAGCTGACTAACGAGGGAAGCGGTCATTGCTCAACACCTTCTCGACTTTTTGGGTCGGCGCGGGAATGTCCCAGGTCGCCAGGAATACCACCAGCCCCCCTATCGCAAGAACAAGCATTACGGCGAATATTTTTGTGATGCTTCTCATGAATACCTTGGAATTGGCGCATGGTTCCGAAAAACAGATGAACCACGCTAATCCTTGACTATGACGATTTTACGGCAGTTTATAGTCCACCGATACGCGATTCAATTGAAGCTGTCGGTTTATGCCAGGGAGCGCCACCGCGATATTGAAATTACCGAAAACGCTTTCCTTGGTCGGCATGATGGGCGCAGGAAAAACGGCGATTGGCCGCCGCCTGGCCGTGCGGCTCGATATTCCGTTCATCGACGCCGACGATGAAATCGAATTGGCGGCGGGCCGCTCGATCGAGGATATATTCGAAAAATACGGCGAAGCGGCATTTCGCCAGGGTGAATATCGCGTGATCGACCGGCTTTTAAACGATCCGCTTCATGTCTTGGCGACCGGCGGCGGCGCCTTCATCAATGCTAAAACGCGGCGTGAATTGCGATGCCGTAGCATCTCATTATGGCTGCGGGCGGATCTGGACGTGCTCTGGCACCGGGTCAGCCGCCGCAACGACCGCCCGATACTGAAGACGCCGGACCCGCGCGGAACGCTCGCCAAACTGATCGAAACGCGATATCCCCTCTATGCGGAGGCCGACATTACGGTCGACAGTGTCGATGGACCGCCCGAAGACATCGTCGATAACGTCCTTTGCGCCATTGAGGCGTTTGTGCACGCACAAGGAGGCAAGGCGTGAGCCCGCATGAAACCGTCCATGTTGCGCTCGGCGCGCGCAGCTATGACGTTCTTGTCGGCGAGGATTTGCTGGCCACGGCCGGCGACCACATTGCACCGCTAATGCAGCTCGACCGCACGATCGTCGTGACCGACGAGAACGTGGCGCCACGGCATCTGGAAACCCTTCAACGCAGCTTGTCGGACGCCGGTATTGCCAGCGACGCCATCGTGCTGCCGCCTGGCGATGGCACAAAAAATTTCACCCAACTGCACGGTTTGATCGACAGGCTGCTGTCTTGCCGGATCGAACGGGCCAGCACGCTGATCGCCCTGGGTGGCGGCGTGATCGGCGACCTGGCTGGTTTCGCGGCGGCAATCATTCTGCGCGGGATCGACTATATCCAGATTCCAACGACCCTGCTGGCGCAGGTAGACAGCTCCGTTGGCGGGAAAACCGCCATCAACGCGGCGCAAGGCAAGAACCTTATCGGCGCGTTTCATCAACCCCGGCTGGTGCTTGCCGATATCGGGGTCCTGGACACCCTGCCTGGGCGCGAATTGTTGGCGGGATATGCCGAAGTCGTCAAATACGGCCTTATCGACGACCCTGATTTCTTCGCCTGGCTGGAAGAACATGGCCCGGCCATCCACGATGGCGACCGGTCGGCCCGGCGCAAGGCGGTTGTCTGGAGTTGCCGGTCCAAGGCCAACATCGTGAGCGCGGATGAACGCGAGGCGGGGCAGCGCGCCCTGCTCAATCTGGGACACACCTTTGGGCATGCGCTGGAGGCCCAGGCCGGCTACAGCGACAATCTATTGCACGGCGAAGGGGTCGCCATCGGCATGGCGATGGCCTTCGACCTTTCGGTGCGCATGGGGCTTTGCCCGGCGGAAGACGCGGCGCGGGTCCGCCGCCATTTTGCCGCCGTCGGGCTGCCAGCCGGGCTTGACGCGGTACAGGGCACGGACTGGAATCCGCGCGCACTTCTGGCCCATATGGGCCGCGACAAAAAAGTGCGGGACGGCCAAATGACCTTCATCCTGGTGCGCGGCATCGGGCAGGCCTTTTCGTGCCGCGATGTCGCGACGCGCGATATCCTCGCGACTCTGGAAAACTTCGTTCCGTCATGACCGGGTCCGGAATACTCGCCGTTGCGGCCATCATCGGATTGCTGGTGATTTCCGCGTTTTTTTCCGGCTCGGAAACTGCGCTGACCGCGGCATCCCGGCCTCGCCTTCACCAGCTGGCCAAAGGCGGCAACCGGCGCGCCAAGCTGGTGCTGGATCTTTTCGATCACAGGGACCGGCTGATTGGCGCGATTCTTCTGGGCAACAACGTCGTCAATATCCTGGCTTCGGTGCTGGCCACCTACACGATGTTGCTGATCTTCGGTGACGCGGGGATCGCTTATGCGACCGTCGCCATGACGTTGCTGATCGTCATCTTTGCCGAAGTGCTGCCGAAAACCTACGCCATCGGCGATGCCGACCGCGCAGCACTTATCGTTGCGCCGGCAATCCGCGTTATCGTGATACTGCTGTCGCCGGTGACCCATGCCATTCAATGGCTGGTCCGTATCACCGTCCGGCCGTTCGGAATCCGGCTTGGACCGGAACTTGGCGTCAGCCACCGTGAAGAGGAATTGCGCGGCGCCATCGATTTGCATGAAGGCCCCGACCCCGATCTACGACAAGAGCGCCAGATGCTGCGCAGTATTCTCGACCTGGACGAGGTCGAGGTCGAGGATGTGATGACTCACCGCCGGGCCGTGACCCTGATCGACGCGGACGATCCGATTGCCGGCATCATCGATCAGGCCCTGGCCAGCCCCTATACGCGAATTCCGCTGTACCGGGACGATCCCGACAATATCGTTGGCGTTTTGCACGCCAAGCCGTTGTTGCGCGAAATGCGGGCGAAGGGTGCGGAAATGGGTGCGATCGATATTCTCGAACTCGCGGCAAAGCCCTGGTTCATTCCCGAGACCACGACCTTGCTCGATCAATTGCAGGCGTTCAAGGCGCGCCGGGAACACTTCGCAATTGTCATCGACGAATACGGCGCGGTGATGGGCATCGTCACGCTGGAGGATATTCTCGAAGAGATCGTCGGCAGCATCGAAGACGAGCAGGATATCACCGTGCCGGGCGTGCGGCCGCAACCCGATGGATCGTGTATTGTCGCCGGCACGGTCACCCTGCGTGACTTGAACCGGGAATTCGAATGGAGCTTTCCCGACGACCGCGCCGCGACCCTGGCCGGGCTGATTCTGTACGAAGCGCGCCGGATACCGGAACCAGGGCAGGTTTTCACATTCTACGGTTTTCGGTTCGAGATCCTGCGCCGTCAGCGCAATCAGATTTCATCGATCCGCATCACCCCGCCGCAAGCAGCACCACCGGCCTGACCCACGGTCGGGTTGTCACGGCGGAACGCCATGACCATACTGCAAGGGATGGAAAACTTAGACAATTCCCTGTCCAGAGAAGGCCCGCGCGCGGCCCGGCGGTTGCCTTGCGACCATGCCGGTTGCGGCGCAGAAGCCGCCCACCGCGCGCCGAAAGGGCGCGAAAAGCTGAACGAGCATTACTGGTTCTGCCTCCAACATGTCCGGGAATATAACAAGAATTGGAATTTTTA
>PTKA01000079.1 GCA_002937525.1 Alphaproteobacteria bacterium MarineAlpha10_Bin3 | reverse complement strand
TTGACCGCGTGGCGGCGAACCTTGCGGCTGGACCGGTTTGAAGAAAAACCGGCGGCGGCGTTCATCGACGCCTATCGGGGCCGCGGCCCGGAAAAACCAGTGCGCTGATTGCCAACGAAAAGCCGGTTTGCCGCCCCAATTCGGCGCATCAGCCGTCGAGAACAAATCGAACCGACCATTTTAGGACCATATCGAATGACCGCTTTTGTTGCCCGTGCCTTGGACTACAATACACATTAAGCCGATGTAAAAAATATGGAGCGACGGGTATGGGGGTCGGGGTTGGGCTGGGATTGGCGCAATTTCCGTTTGCGGCCGCAGACGGGTTCTGGCAATGGATCGGGCTATTGGAGGAAAGCGGCGTCGATTCGGTCTGGCAGATCGACCGGATGGCGTCGAACCAGCCGTTCCTGGAATGTATGACGATGCTGGCGGCGGTCGCGGGCGCGACCAAGCGCCTGAAATTCGGCATGAACGTCGCTTCGGCCGGGATCCGCGATCCGCTGTTGCTGGCCAGGGAATGCGCGACGATCGATTTTCTGAGCAACGGCCGCCTGCTGCCGGCGTTCGGCATCGGCAGCATCGCCGGCGGCGCGTGGGAGGCGACCGGCCGCCCGACCCGGCGCCGGGGCAAGCGCACCAACGAGGCGCTGGAGTTGATCCACCGGCTATGGACCGAGGACAGCGTCACCTTCGAGGGCGAATTCTTTCAATACAAGAATGTCTGCATCGCGCCCAAGCCGGTGCAGCGCGCGATACCGTTCTGGCTTGGCGGGTCGAGCCCGGCGGCGATTGCGCGCACCGCACGCTATGGCACCGGCTGGCTGGCTGGGTTGGAGACGCCGGACCGGATTGCGCCGGTCATCGCCGGAATCAAGCAGGCCGCCATCGACGCTGGACGCCCGATCGACAACGATCATTACGGCGCCGGGTTTCCGTTCCGTTTCGGCCATTGGGACGACCCGGTGGTGCGCCAGGCGTCGCTTGCCTTCGAGGCCAGATCCAAGCGCCGCGCCCGCGATTACCTGGCGGTCGGCGACGCCCAGGACATCATCCATCATCTGCGCGGGTTCGTCGCCGCCGGCGCCTATAAGTTCGTGCTGCGCCCGATTGCCGACGGCGACGCCGACATCATGGCCCAGACCCGGCTGCTGATCGACGAAGTGCTGCCGGAAGTCTATAGCGCTGCGTTCGAGGCTTCGGCCCGGTCATAGACGATTTTACCGCTGACCAGGGTCAGATCGGCGGTGATGCCGGGCAGGCGGTCGTCGTCCACCGATAGCGGGTCGTCTAACAGGACCGCGATATCGGCCAGCTTGCCGGGCTCCAGGGTGCCTTTTTCGTCTTCCTCGAAGGTGAGATAAGCGCCCTCGCGGCTGGCGCAAGCAAGCGCTTCCTCGCGGCTAATGCATTGCTGTTCGGCAAAAGGCTGGCCGGTTTCTTCGGTGCGCCGGGTGGCGGCGTGCCACATCGTGTGAAACATGGTCGGCGGCACGTTGTCGGTCGCCAGCGCCACCGGCACCCCGGCGTCGATCAGGGAGCGCAGCGGCGCGATCCGGCCGGCACGGTCGCCCATTTCGCGGTGCAGCGCCGCACCCTGCTGAAAGATATAGCGGCTGGTCAGCATGGTGAGATGGATGCCAAGGTCGCGGATACGGGCAATTTCGTCGCCGTCGAGGATACCCATATGTTCGATGATCCAGCGCTTGCCCGCCAGCGGCACGATTTTGTCGACTTTTTCGTACAGATCCAGAATGTTCGGCGTGAAACTGCCGATGCGGATGCCGTTGCGCGTGGCTTCGACCATCATCTCGACCATCACGTCTTCCGGCAGGCAGCTATCGTAGTTGAAGCCGGCCCAGCCGGTATAGGGCCCGGTCTTGGCGCGCAGCCGATTGGTGCTCGAATAGTCCGATTCGGTATAGAGCCCGCCGACCCGCAAATATTCATCGCCAAGGCCCCGGCCGGCCAGCCACGCGCCCCAGGATTTTAGCAAGCCGGTCACCTGATCGGTTTGCGCGCTGGACCAGGACGGGCTGAACAGCAGATGCGCCCGCACGCTAGGCGTGCTCTCATGGCGCAGCGCCTGATAGGCGGCCAGGACCTCGGCGGCGATGCCGTGGCCTTCGAAGACGCTGGTGGTGCCAAAGGAATTGTAGATTCGCATCGATTGGCGCAAGCCGGCGATCCGGTCGGCCAGCGTGAAGCGCGGCACCACCGACATCAAGGTATGTTCGACCAGCGGCTTGTGATCGAATTCGTGGAACACGCCGTTCGGTTCGCCGCTCGCCATGTCGCGGTCGATCTGGATTTCCGGGCTTGGGGCCAGTGTGTCGCGGGTGATGCCGGCCAGGCGCAAGGCGGCGCTGTTGGCAATCGACACCAGCGGCAAGGAATTGCGCCAATGGCCCCAGATGGCCCGGATATAGACCGGGTTGTCGGGCGAGACCCGGTCGAGTTCATGGCGGTTCGGCACCCGGCCTTCGCGCAGATTGCCCGGCACGCCGGTGTAATGCGGCGGGTCGCCGATCGGCATGGTGACGATCCATTCGCCGGGTTCGGCATCGCGGACCAGTGCTTCGATGCGCTGGCAGATATCGTCGATGCAGCTTGCCCCGGCAAGCGACGGCAGCTTCGCCTTCAACCCTTCGCGGTCCATATGGGCGTGCGCGTCGATCAGCCCCGGCACGGCGGTCCGGCCGGCAAGGTCGATGCGCGTTGTTTTGGCAGCGGCCATCGCGGCGATGTCGCCGGTGCGGCCAACGGCGAGGATGCGGCCGCCGGCAATGGCGATGGCCTGGGTTTTTTGCCATTGCCGGTCCAGAGTGACCACCTTGCCGCCGGTCAAAATGAGATCGGCGCGAACCATCGCTAGATCCGGTCCAGCATGACGAAGGAATAGGGCGGGGCGTCATTGCATCCGGGATGCACGACGCGCCCGCCTTCGCGCCACTGGGCGGGGTCGAGTTCGGGGAAAACCGTGTCGCCGTCGATCTCGCGGTCGATTTCGGTCGAATAGATGCGCGTGGCATGGGGCAAAGCGCAGGCGTAAATTTCGCCGCCGCCGCCGACCATGATTTCGTTCACGCCATCGGCCTGGGCGATCCGCGCGGCGCGGCGCATGGCGTCGCCGAAATCCGCGGCAACGATAATTCCCTCGGCGTTGAAATCGGCGTTGCGGGTGACGATGATATTGGTGCGGCCCGGCAACGGCCGGCCGATCGACGCAAAGGTCTTGCGGCCCATAATCAGGGGCTTGCCCAGGGTGGTGCGCTTGAAGTGGCGCAGATCGGCCGGCAGATGCCATGGCATGCCGCCGTTGCGGCCGATGACCCGGTTCGACGCCATGGCGACGATCAAACAGCAGCGCGGCGTCACACCGCGACCTTGCCGGCGATATGGGGATGAAAGCGGTAGTTCTCCAGCGCAAAATCCTGATAGCGGAAGGCGAACAGGTCATGCACGCCGGGGTCGAGGCGCATTGCCGGCAGGGGATGGGGGGTGCGCTGGAGTTGCAGGTCGACCTGATCGAGATGATTGACATAGATATGCGCGTCGCCAAGGGCATGGACGAATTCGCCCGGTTTCAGCCCGGTCGCCTGGGCCATCATCAGGGTCAGCAGCGCGTAGCTGGCTATATTGAACGGCACGCCGAGGAAGATATCGGCGCTGCGCTGGTACAAAAGGCAGCTCAGCCGCCCTTCGGCGACATGAAACTGGAACAAACAATGGCAGGGCGGCAGCGCCATGTCGTCGATCTGCGCCACATTCCAGGCGCAGACGATATGGCGGCGGGAATTCGGGTTGGCGCGGATCTGTTCGGCGACCCTGGCGATCTGGTCGATGGCGCCGCCGTCGGCGGTCGGCCAGGACCGCCATTGCCGGCCGTAAACCGGGCCGAGATCGCCGTTTTCGTCGGCCCATTCGTTCCAGATCCGCACGCCATGTTGGTTCAGATAGGCGATATTGGTGTCACCGGCCAGGAACCACAGCAATTCATGGATGATCGAAGGCAGATGCAGTTTCTTGGTGGTCAGCATCGGGAAGCCTTCGGCCAGATCGAAACGCATCTGGTGGCCGAACACGCTGAGCGTCCCGGTCCCGGTCCGGTCTTGTTTGTAGATTCCGCGATCGCGAACCTGGCGCATGAGGTCGAGATACTGCTTCATGGCCGGTAATTTACCCGATTCGGTGTTGGCATCGTTATCGTTTCACCCTTTAATTCGACGGTTGAATAGCCTATATATATGGCGTCGGGCAACCGACTATGGCGTTACAGAGCCTTGTGTAATAAGCGTTGTGGACCCGGGGGCGGTACCCGGCGCCTCCACCATTTAGGGGGGCGAAACAGGATCGACGCGCGTGGTAAAGACTTGGTTTGCGCCCGGCATGGTATCCGCCGTCATCGGGCCAATTCGCTAATTGCGAACGATAACTTTGCGGGCGATGCCCGTCTCGCTGCTTAGTCTGACTAGGTAAGCGCGGCCCGGGGGGCGCCGGGCAACAGAAGCCCCCCAACTTTGTCGCCTGTCCGGCTTGGCCGGGATCGAATGCCAGAGTATCAAGGATTCATGACCGAAGATTTGATGCGATACGACCGTCTGGTCGAAGGTGCGTTACGCGGCGTCGTGCGCCAGACGCTCACGCGGGTTCTGGCCGACGGTTTGCCGGGCGAACATCGTCTCTACATCACCTTCGAGACCCAGGCGGCGGACGTCGCTTTGCCGCAATATCTCCATGAAAAATTTCCGGGCGAGATGACCATCGTGCTGCAACATCAATATCGTGACCTGGCGGTCGATAGCGACGGATTCTCGGTCTCGCTCAGTTTCAACAATATCGACGAATTGCTGCGAATTCCGTTTGCCGCGATCCGTGCGTTCGCCGATCCATCGGTGAATTTCAGCCTGCAATTCAGATCCGAGGGCGAAACCGCGCCGCCCGATGCGGGCGATGGCGCGGTGGCCGGCGACAACATCGTGACACTCGACACGTTCCGCAAAAAATAACCGCGCCTTTCAGATGGCGATGAAAAGGGAGACTAGATCCATGGCCGCGCAATCCCATTACCCGATGTTTCCGTTGGGCGACGACAAGACGCAATACCGCAAAATTACCAGCGATCATGTCGGCACGGTGGAATTCGACGGCCAAACCATACTCAAGGTCGATCCCGAAGCGTTGCGCGTGCTGGCCGAGGAGGCCTTTGGCGACATCAATCATCTGCTGCGGCCCGGCCATCTGGCGCAGCTCGCCAAGATTCTCGACGACCCCGAAGCGTCGGATAACGGCCGTTTCGTCGCCTATGATCTGTTGAAAAACGCCAATATCGCCGCCGGCGGCACCTTGCCGATGTGCCAGGATACCGGCACGGCGATCGTCATGGGCAAGAAGGGTCAGCGGGTCTGGACCGGCGGCGACGACGAAGCGGCCCTGGCCGATGGCATCTTGCGGACCTACGCCAAACGAAATCTGCGCTACAGCCAGGTCTCGCCCCTGTCGATGTACGAAGAAATCAACACCAAGACAAATTTGCCGGGCCAGATCGAACTTTATGCCGAACCCGGCGACGCCTATAAATTTCTGTTCATCGCCAAGGGCGGCGGGTCGGCCAACAAGACCTATTTGTTCCAGGAAACCCCGGCGACCCTGAATCCGGAAAAGCTGCTGCCCTTCCTGAACGAGAAAATCCTCGCGCTCGGCACGGCGGCCTGTCCGCCCTACCATCTCTCCATTGTCATCGGCGGCACCTCGGCCGAATTCAACCTGAAAACGGTGAAACTGGCGAGTTGCCATTATCTCGATTCGCTGGCGACCCAAGGCGGCGACCGGGGCCAGGCGTACCGCGACCTGGAAATGGAAGAAATCATCTTCAAGATGAGCCAGAACATGGGCATCGGCGCGCAGTTCGGCGGCAAATATTTTTGCCACGATGTGCGCGTCATCCGCTTGCCCCGGCACGGCGCCAGCCTGCCGATCGGTATCGGCGTTTCATGCTCGGCCGACCGTCAGGCGCTGGGCAAGATCACCGCGCAAGGCGTGTTCCTCGAACAGCTCGAAACCAACCCGGCCCGTTTCCT
Organism: Alphaproteobacteria bacterium MarineAlpha10_Bin3; assembly: GCA_002937525.1. GTDB lineage: Bacteria > Pseudomonadota > Alphaproteobacteria > UBA8366 > MarineAlpha4-Bin1. The sequence continues at coordinate 612 of PTKA01000079.1, read as the reverse complement.
GCCCGATACGGTCTCCGAGAACCTCGGCGGCGACGTTGTCGAGATCGATCTGTCGAAGCCGATGCGCGAAATCCTCGGCACCCTGACGCGCTATCCGATCAAGACGCGGCTGTCGCTGACCGGCACCATCGTCGTCGCCCGCGACCTCGCCCATGCCCGGCTCAAGGCGCTGCTCGATTCCGGCAAGGAACTGCCGCAATACCTGAAGGACCACCCGGTCTATTACGCTGGCCCGGCAAAGACGCCCAAAGGCTATGCGTCGGGTTCGTTCGGCCCGACCACGGCGGGACGGATGGATTCCTATGTCGAACAATTTCAGGCCGCCGGCGGCTCCATGGTCATGCTGGCCAAGGGCAACCGGTCGGACATTGTGCGCCAGGCCTGCCAGCAGCATGGCGGATTTTATCTCGGTTCCATCGGCGGTCCGGCGGCCCGGCTGGCGCTGGACTGCATCAAGAAGGTCGAAGTGCTTGAATATGAGGACCTTGGCATGGAAGCCATCTGGCGCATCGAGGTCGAGAATTTTCCCGCCTTCATCGTCATCGACGACAAGGGCAACGATTTCTTCAAGTCGCTGTAGGTTCGCGCCGATACGACCGCGGTATCGCCGCC